>NZ_QODJ01000006.1:0-160907 GCF_009935965.1 Pseudomonas sp. L13 | reverse complement strand
GCCAGCGTGGTTTGACGGGGCGCCTAAGATCAAAAGCAGATCAAGATCAAGAGCGGCTCGCTTCGCATCGTGGTTACTGTTGACGGCTACAACCTAAAAAGTTGTGTAGATACCTATGGCCATCGCAGGCAAGCCAGCTCCCACATTTTGGACCGCGGGGCGTCAGGGAGGTATGTGTCGGTTGGCAGGCCGTCACGGGAGCAAGCTCCCTCGCCACAGGTTCAACAGCCCATTGTGTAAATATTCAGGAAATATAAATGCCTGCACCATTGAGTTGAGTCATGTTCACGCCAACCAAGGTCACCGAGTTGTCGCCAAACGACAGCAGCGCATTGTCCTCGAACATCGAGACATGGGAGCGGTAATCGTATTGCTGGCCCAGGTCAGCAATCCCCATGAACACCAGTTTATCGCTGCCCTGGTAGCCCTCGATCCGGTCATTGCCAAAGAGGCCGTTGAACAGGAAAGTGTTGCTGCCACCGCCCGACACCATCAGGTCATTGCCCGCCCCGCCGACAAACACGTTATTGCCCTGCCCCCCGATCAAATGATCGTCGCCACCCAACCCAAACAACCATTCCCCCGCAGCATGAGCGGTGAGGACATTGTCCTGTCCATCGCCGTTGGCAGAGGCCGTGTAGGGCGTCAAGGCTGTGCCGGCCAGCAGGCCTTGGCCGGTTACGTTATAGGTGACGTCGTAGGTGCCCCAGGGGATTGAATTCCACAGTATGTAAGACTGCTCTTGGCTCACCAGCGCACCGATATCGCGGGTCATACTGATGCCGCCATAGGCGTCGTTGATGTAGAGCGTGCCATCGCCATCGTTGGCAAAGCCGAAGCTGGCCAGTGGCTTGTGCAGTTCGAAGACGTTATCGCCCTGCCCGCCCAGCAGGATGTTGTAGCCGCCGTCATCGCGAAAACGATCATTGCCCGCGCCGCCTTCCAGAAAGTCATTGCCCGCCCCGCCCTTGAGCAGGTCATTGCCCTCGGTGCCGAGGATGAAAGTGTTGCCGGTGTGTTTTTCAGCGTAGCGGTTCAGGTCTTCTACCCAGGTGGTTTCACGCGCAGCCTCTGTGAGGCTGGAGACCACGATGGTGGAATCCTTGTCAGTCAAGTCGTAGAACTGCGAGGACGCGACGCGCCCCAGGCCTTGGATGTAACCGTCCAGGGAGTGCGCCTTGGCGACGCCCCAATTCAGACTATTGGGTAAATGTGCCGAGAACGACGCGTAATTATCGGTAAAGCTGACGAGGTTGTTGGCGGCCGAATCCCAGCCCCGGTCGTTACCCCAGAAGAGTGCCGAGGTATTGATGCCTTTGCCCTCAATGGCTTTGAACACTGGGTCGTTCTCGTAGCCGATATTCAACACCTGGGCGTCACCCGAACGTTGAGTGGGTGAGGCAAAGGTTACGTAGTTGGCGTCCTGATAAAAGCCGCCCCAGTGATCGTGGCTCAAGGTCGCCAGGCTGTTGGCGCCCAGTGCGCCGAGGCTATGGCCGGTGACCAATATATCCTTACCGGTCAGGCCCTGGCTCGCGGCATAGCGAGCGACGCTTTCGAGCAAGGCGCTGAAGGCGAACTTGGCATAATTGGCGGCGTATCCAGGCAGTGCTGCGGCCGCCAGGTCGCTGGCCACGTCGCCCATGCCATCCCAGGTCAAGCCGAACGACGTACCACGAAAAGCGATGCCCATGGCGATCAGCCTGCCAGCACCGTCATATTGCCCCAAAACCTCGACGTTGGCCGAAGGGGCCAAGGCGGTCTCGCCCCAAAAGGTGCCTTGCTTGTCCACGTTCTGCGTCACGCCCAACGCTTGCGCACCAACGGGCGCCCAGCCACCGGTAGCGAGGGGTTTGCCAGTGGAGTCATAAGCGTACTCGGATAAAGCCAAGGCGTTGTTCAGCAGCACCTTGGCCTGCTCGCCCTTCATGCCCTTGTAGTCGAAAACGCCCATGTCCTTTGTCCCTTTTCAGATGACTGTCAGATGGCCATCAACTCACAGCCGGTGATCGATTGAGGGCGGGACGCAGGGGACTGTCAATGGTTACCTAAAAATTGAATAGCGCTCAGCAAGCCGGGCATTGCAAATCAGGGCGAATCGCTGGTCAGGCCAACAGGTCTCTCTTTTCGACGTCCCAGCTGTGCAACCAGGTAGGCGACGGAGTCGGCGTTGTTAAGTACCGTCAGGATGCGTTTAAGCGGATCGGTACGGAAAACTCGTCGGGCATCGGCGAGGGTTTGGGTGCCGGTAACGGTGAGCAGCCTGTCGAGCACATGCTGTGTTGCCGTGCCGTGTGTAGGGTCTGTTTTGAGACCGGTTGCAATATCGACAATTTGGAACAACTCATGGGTCGGGGTATTGAGCGACAGCCTTGAAAGATGGCGGTTTTCCAGGGTTACTTTGGTGTTACGGCCCTCAGGGGTCTGGGGATCAATCAGGTCATCAAAGGGATGGGTTGAATGCACGTAAGCCAAGTCCAACGTCTCACATACATGATGAGTGATTTCGTGAATGAGGGTAGTGGCACGGGCATGGACGCTGACGTAGAACGGTTTTATCAACAAATGACTGTATTTCAGGCCCGGATTGAAAAACACCTCGGTCAAGTACACCAGTTGAAGGGGGTCAGGGACAATCGTAAAGGCCATCAACGTGTGTCCGCCCTGAAGAGCCGGCAACCGCGAACGGCCAATGACAAATCGCGTTGAGTCCGAGGAGGTCAGTGAGGGCTCCATTAACGCAGTGCAGACCGTATCGACGATCGCCTGAATTTCTTCAAGGTGTTCGACCTCGAGCGTCTGCAAGCCGAAAAACGCTTTGATCTGTTTGACGAGCTCAGGTGCAGCAAGGGGTGTTTGTGCGATCAGGTGCAAATTTTCCTGGGCGTTCTTTGCATAAAACGTCGCCAAGGCAAGTGCATCGGTGATAACCCAGGATTCCCGAGCGTAAAGCGCTCGTATCTCGCGCATCCCGCTGGCCAATACATTCATACTGGAGCGCGCAAAGGGTTCGGAGTAGAAGCGATTGAGTAATCGTGCAAGTGTCCGTCGCCCCGTCAGCACTGGGCCAGCGCTACCGAGCATCCACTGTTGTCGAGGGTTGCGCTGTACCTCAGGACCGACTTCGCCGTCACCGATGATGCGCCAACCCTGGCCATGCTTGATGACTTGGAACACTTTCCCTGCCACCGCCGCGTAATAATGGTTGGAGGTTGATCGGTAAAGGTTGAGTGAGGTGTCTTTGATCAGGTTGCCCAAGCTCGGCTCAAGGACTTCGAAACGCTGGAGCCGGGTGCGGGAAGCAGCGGTAATGTCCAGCGCGGGCCAGGACACCACAGAGGTCGCAGGTGTGGAAGGCGGCGGGATCGGCTCGGGTGCCGGAGGCATGCCGCCCTCGGATACGTGAGGCATGGAATCGCTCAAACCGGCCAGCAAGGCGACACCCCCGATGAAATGCCCCAGTGCCTCATGCCATTGCTGGCTTTGCAGCCCTTCGGCAGAAGCCTTGAACAGTTTATAGCTCTGCCAGACCACCAGGGGGTAGGCCAGTTTGCCGGCAAAAAATACAGTGGCCGCCTGCACGCCCTCAGAGAACACGGCCTTGGCCGTCTCCCAGACGGTGCCTGCATCAGCGGTTTTTTGGCAGCCCAGCAGCGTTGTCAGCAGCTCGACATTGTCGGTATACAACTGTTTGAACAACGGCGCGGTGATGGGGTTGGATGCCAGTTGCAGGGTGGTGCTGGCCTGGGGTTGCTCCAGTGCGCTGGTCAGTGCCGCCTGGTCAACGGCCGGGACCACCAGCCGAACCCAACGCTGTAAGGCACCAGAGGCTGTCAGCTCAGCCCGCAGTGCGGCCTCAACCGTGTATTCCTTGAGGGTGTAGCCTGGGCTATAGGGGGCATAAAGGACTTGGGGCCCCTCGTCACCGGAGGCAGAGCCGATCAAATAAGCCCCGGGAATCTTGATGGTTTTCTTCCCGTCATCAACCAACAGTTCCAGAGGGCGGATCGTGGCGTTGGCATCCACCACTGTCGCACGGGCGATCGCATCGGGCATGTCCATGATCTGTTGAATGAGCCCGAAGGCCGCCGCTGAAAGCTGGCCTTGCAACCTCATGCAATGCGCGTATTGCATCAGTTGCCACGGCAGTTGCTTGGCGAATCGCGTAGAGCGTTGCGCAAAGTCCGAGCTGGCAGAGCCCAATACGGATTGGATGTAAGTTTGATAAGCCGCGTTGATGTTCAGCGCCTGTATTCGCGTTTTCAGCGTCTGCCCATCCAGGGTGTCAGGCAGCGGCGTTGTCCCGGTGCTGGCGAAGAGCGGCACCTCATCCTTCCAGTACGATTGATGACTCAAGGCATAGTCCAGCAGCGACTGGTTACGGGCAGGTGCGCTGCCCTGCGCCGGCAATCCGACTTCGACGTCATCAGGTGTGACGCTGTCCTGAACGTCAAGTGCCTTCAGTAAAGTGTTGAGTTTCTTGCGCGTGAACTGAGCCAGGGAGTCAATCCCGTGCAGGTAATCCTGATTGTCGGTGACACTGTTTCGATACTGCTCCAACAATTCGACATAGAGCTGTTGATCGACAGCACTGGCTTTGCCCAACCATTGCAAACCCTGTTGCAGGATCATGGCCTGGACCATGTCCATGGCACGCTGCACGTTGGTGGGCGCCAGGTTTTGTGTGGCTTGAACCTGCCACAGGTTACGCAACTGTTCGACCGACAGTTTCATGGGCAGGAGGTGCGTCAGCTCTCGGTCTTTTTGTTGAGCATAGGTTCGTTGCAAGTGCTCGACGAGGTTGTCCTCGATCAGTTCAAGGGAACTGAGTGCATAGCGCGGATGTGAATCCCAATCCGGTTGTGCCAGGTTCGCCAGCAAAGCCTGTCGTTCGTTCGGGATTGCCAGGCGTCGGTCCACCTCTGCTTTGAAGTGACCCAATGAGTGGAAACTTTCCAGGCCCAACGCGGGTGTCCATAGCAGCGTGCGGCCGCAATATTGAGGGTCAAGCCCGCCGCGCTCGGTCAGCACGAAACAGTTATTGAGTACCAGCGGGGTATTCTGCCCAGTCGGTACGACCTGCAAAGAAAACGCATCAGGGCGAAACCCATTGACGCCAGGGCGTAAGTCTCTGGCGTAAATACCTAACACGGTCAAAAGCACTTCGTAGTCGAGGGGCAATACAGCGTTGTTCCAAAGCCTGACTTGCACTTCCCCTGTCAAGCCCATCTCCATCGCCTTTCTCAGCAAGGGCTGCATGTTGGGGGACACGCTGTGGGTTCTACACAGGTACTGTTTAAACCCACCGACTGCGCTGTTGATCAGCGTATTGAAGGTAGCGGCGTCCATACCTGAGACCTTGGTGGCGGCTTTGCCAGGAGCGGTTGAGTAGACGTGCGTGTCAAGCGGATCGATGAGTGGACCGGCTTCGCCACATAATCGCGCCAGAAAATAGTCGACCATACTGCTCGATGACAGCAGTTCAGGCTTGCCAGTGTTACTCGAGGGGTTGCTGTATTGGCGCACCGAGAGGCACGCTGCCTGCAAGTGTTGCTGCTTGATGGCGTACAGTTTGGTATTGAGATAGGTGATAACGGAACGCTCCAGCGAGGGGCGAAACGATAGGTGTTGTTCGATTTCGGCGCTGACATTTTCGAGTAGATGCACAGTTGTGCGCATTGCAGCCAGCGTTGGTGGAACCCTGGGTTCAGTCACCGTTGCCGTCCAGGTCTCTGCCAACTGGGTACTCCAACGCCCCATGGGTTCGAAGGTCAGTAAGGTTGGGTCAATCATGCCACGCACATCCAGCACATGATCAACCAGGGCATCGAGGTCCATCGTGCCCTGGCTAAGGCGATACTGATCAAGGGCGTATTCAAGGTTGCGACCTTGTTTTTCAATGATGCCCTCCATGATGCTTTGGAAAATAACCCCGGTGATGGGGCCTTTGGTGACGTCGCAAGCCAGCAGGTCTACTTCGTCATAGCGTTCCGGCCTGGATAGATGCGCTCTCCAGGCATCCGCATGCTGCCGGGGGTTGAGCCCCTCAAGAAGGTGGGTTTTGAGTGCTCCCAGCTCGGTAAACGATTGCAGGCCCTGGTGGGGGGTATAGAGCAGCCAGGGCGAGCCATCGTCGCTTTTGTTACTGCTGATAATGAGGGTGCCTGCCAGCTCGGCGGGGGCCTGTTCAGGCTCACTCAGCAGTGCCTTTTCAACATCGATCGCAGGAGCAAGCGTTGTCTCGGGCAGCGCAGCCTTGAGCGGCAAGGCCTGTAGTTGCAGACGCTGCTCAACCGTCATCGTAGTTTGCTGTTGTTGCTCCAGCGCCACCGTGAAAAAGGCATTGGCCATGGCATGGGTAAACAGTTGTAGCCGTGAGAACCCTGCGGCGGCCGGCAGCGCCCAAAATGTCTTGGGCTGTTGCTTCATATAGGCTTTCAAGCCCCCGGCCAATCCTTGGACTGATACGTCCCAACGCAACTGATCATCAGCTTCCTGAGTAGGCTGCTGTGGGTTGTAATAGCGCCGGGTCTCCCCGTCAGGCCAGCCATTGGCGACGAAATACCTGAGCACGGTTTCGCTCAAGGAGCGGGTGGTCGTATGTCGCGGCGTTGGCGTATCAGAGTTACCTGATTGGCGGGATGCATCGATGACATAACTCTGCACTTGGATGTGGTGCTGATCGCCCCCCGTAAAAGACTGCGCCAATTCAGTGCCAATGTATTCATCCAGCAGCGAAGTGAAACTGGGCAGTTTGAGCAGCTCCTCACGCATCAAACGGGCATTGTCGAGCAGGTTGTTGGAGAGGGTCGCATGTTGTGCTTCGAAGACAGCGCCGGCCACGGTGTGTGCGGTAATCGTCAGGGGCGCAGTGGGCGTTAGGGTTGCTTGCTGGGAAATGGAAAGGTAATCAAGCAACGCTTGGCGCTTCGACGCGTCTTTGAGCCACGACGCCAGTTGCGTCTTGAGTGCTTCATGGCTTTGCAGCTTTTCCAGACCACGAGCTGGCGTATAGAGAATAACCCCACCTTCCGGGGCGGGGCTCATGACGAATGCACCTGCAAGTTCAATAGCCGGTTGACCGAGCACGTTCAGTTGCAGGGTCTGGACGTGCATCGGTGCTTTTTGTGCCTGGCGCAAAGCATCGGTGGCCAGATAGACCGAGTCGAACCAGTCAAGGTCCTTGAGGGTAAAGTTGCGGGTGCGTTGGCGCTCGCTTAGCTGCGTGCGATCGGTTTGGGTTTCGCTGAAAAAATACGGTGGGGTGTCAGTGCTCATTGAGTGCTCTCCATGCCGGATTGGCCACTGAAGATCACTCTGGCGTTTCAAGTTTCAGCCGAGGGGCTACATATGCACCAGCGCTTCATGCCCCGGTGGAATGCCCGACACATCCGGCGCCGTCCCCCCGGAAAAGTGCAAGTGCGTTCAACAGAGTACCGGTATCGCCCTCAGTGATGAACGCGTCCCGGAAGGCTTTCCCGGTCTGCGGGTTAAACAGGCCATCACGCTCAAACCGCTCAAACGCCTGGCGGGCCAGAACACCGCACCACGTGTAGGAATACAGTCTGGCGCCATAGCGCCCCATCGGTTGTTCGAAGCTGTTGAGCGGACGAGCGCCATCAGGCCACTGCAAATGCCCGATTTCAACGTTGGCGTCGGTGAATACTTCATGCGGTGTGCGCCCGTCGCCATAGGTACGGTGCAACTCGAAGTCAACGAGGCCCGTGAGCAAAATACTGGCGGTTTCCTGACTGGTCTGGGTGTGAACAAATCGGCTCATTTGCGTCGCCATTTTGTCAGGCAAGGGTGCTCCCGTCTGCACATGCCCGGATAGATAGATCAGGAACGCCGGCGTAAAGCAGAACTGCTCCAGCACTTGGCCGAAGAACTCCGTCGTATCGTGGCTTAATTGGCCCATGCCCGAAATCGCCCGGTAGGGGGCGGCGGACAACAGATGCTGCAAGCAGTGGCCGAACTCATGCAATAAGACCCGCAATTGCAAGTGATCCAGCAAGCACGGCTGGGCCGCCGTAGGTCGTGGCAACTGGCTGCGCAGTACGGCGATGGGCCGTTGTGGGCGCCCCTCGGCAGTCATTCGGTGATTGCGCAAGCCCATGGCGGCGCCAATCTCGCCGCCCGCCACGCGGCGATAAGGGTCAATAAAAAAATGTCCAATCGGCTGCGCGTACTCCCTGAGTTCAAATACCCGCACATCCGGGTGCCAGGTATCGACCGTGGCTTGTTCAATCAGCTCAACGCCGAACAGCGTTTGGGTGAACGTGCACAAGCGTTGCAGCACCGTCTCCAACGGGAAGTAGTGGCGCACTGCGTCCTGGGAGACACCCGCCACGGCCTGGCGAATTCTTTCCGCGAAAAAGTCGTAATCCCAGGGTTCCAGAGCATCGACTCCCCGTTGCGCGGCATAGCGTTGCAGTTGTTGTGCATCATGGGCAAATGTCGTGCGTGCCTGATCAATCTGTTGATGCACACAGGCAGTGACCTCATCGGTCGTCTCCGCCATTTGTTCCACCAGCGCCAGTTCGGCGAAGTTGGCATAGCCCAGCAACTGTGCTTTCTGGTGACGACTTTCGAGCAGTACTGTCAAAACCAGTTCATTGTCAGTGGCAATGGCGTCAGGCCCCGTGCCCACGGCACGGTTGTAGTAAGCCAGCATCATTTCCTGACGCAAGGCTCTATGGTCGGCGTGGCTCATCACATCCTGAAAGGATTGCTTCGAAAGGGTTAATAACCATCCATCCAGGCCTGCGTCCCGAGCCGCGACTTCCATGCGCGCCATGGCCGCGTCAGGCAGTCCGCTCAGCAGCGCCTTGTCTTGAATGTGCTTACGCCATGCATCACTGGAATCTCTCACACGGCGCAGGAACTCCTGACTGAATTCATCGATTTGCAGGTTCAACGCTTTCAGCCGTCGCTGCTTCTCAGGAGAAAGATCAAGGCCAGCCAAGTGGTACTTGCGCAATATTTTACGCAACACGCTGTGGCGTTGTTCATTGAAAAGGGTCGCGATCGGGCTGTCGGCAAGTTGTCGGTGCAGTTGATACAGGTCGTTGTTCCCGGCCAACTCAACCCTGTACTGCATGGCCAGCTCATAACTGCGGTGTGATGCCGACGCCCATGCAGGCCCTTGGGGGCGGGAGTCAAGCAGCTCGATAATGTTGAGAACGCCATCCAGGCGAGCCTCCAACGCCTCCACTGCTTGCACCAGGTCATCCCAGGTGGGGAATGGTGCCTGGCTGGCAATGATCGCGGCGGTGGCGTTGCGACTTTCAACGATGATCTGTTCAACGGCGGGCACCAAGTGTTCTGCCCGGATGGCTGAGAACGGTGGCAAGTCGTAGGGCTGCAGCAGTGGGTTGCTTTCAGACATGAAGTCACTCTTCAAAGGTAGCTGTCGAAGCAGCCACCCTAGGGAGTGAATCATCGTTGGATGGGATAGATAGGTATGGGTAATAGTCTGGTCGGCAGGATAACTCAACCAACATCAGACCTTGACCCCCCGCCTTTGCGGGGGCTCTAGAGAAGGCCGAGGTGGTTATAAAAAACAAATCAAAGGTGCAACGCGGGCCTGGACTCGCGAACGCCATGGACAGAAGGAACCCGGACACGCAGCGCAATCAGCAACGCAGCCAGCAGCATCAGCACGGCTGCCGCTACAAATACGCCCGCGCTGCCACCGAGGCTGAACACTGCACCGCCAGCGGCGGCGCCCGTGGCGATGGCCGACTGCACAGAGGCCACCACCATGCCACCGGCGCTTTCCGCCTGATCAGGCACCGCGCTGGCGACCCAGTTCGACCACGCCACCGGCACACCGCCAAAGACCAAGCCCCAGAGTGCTAGCAGTACCGCCTGCCCCGGCAACGAGGGCGGCAACAGCACCAACGCCAGTGCTGCAACGCCGACCAGCGCAGGCATCAACACCAGAGTGGCCAGCGGGTGACGCTCCAGCAGCTTGCCGGCCAACAGTGTGCCGACAAAGTTCGCCACACCGAAGCCCAGCAACATGAGCGACAGGCCTTGCGAGCCGATGCCGGTAGTACCTTCAAGGAATGGCCGAACATAAGTGAACATCGCGAAGTGGCCGCTATGCACCAGCACACAACCGAACATCCCCATGGCGATGCCCGGGCGCTGCAACACGTCGAAAACCGTGCGCAGACGTGCCGGCCGGCGCGGCGCAAGGCGCGGCAACGTCAATGACTGAAACGCCAGGGTCACCATGCCTACCGCCGCCGCTGCAAAGAACGCACTGCGCCAGCCGTACAGCCCGCCCAGATAGCTGCCCAGCGGCACTGCAACGACCGTCCCGACGGCAATGCCGCTGAAAATAATCGAAAGCGCCCGAGGCAACAGCGCACTCGGCACCAAGCGCATCGCCACCGCCGCAGCCATGCTCCAGAACCCGCCAAGGGCAACCCCCAGCAAGATGCGCATCAACAGCAGCACCGCGAAGCTGGAAGAAACGGCGACCAACAGATTGGAGGCAACCATCAACGTGGAAAACCCCAACAACACCCAACGTCGGTCGATGCCGCGGGTCAGGCCTGGCACCAGCAAACCGGCAAACAACGCTACCACTGCTGTCACCGTTACCGCCTGGCCAGCCAGTGCTTCGGACACGCCCAGATCAGTCGCCATCAGTGTTAACAAACTGGCCGGAAGGTACTCAGCGGTCAGTAATCCGAACACCCCCATTGCCAGCGAGAAGACGGCCATCCACGCGGGGGCCGCAGGCTCTGTATCCGAGAAGGCGTCGGGATGGCGGTTGGATACGGCATTACACACACAGTCAGTCATTACAGGGATCTCCCAATTTTCATTGCGAGTCGCAGTCTAGGCGCCGGATTCTGGATGATCTATGATCCAAAACCTCTACTTTTTGACTAAAACACCTGAACAATGTCTGCAGAACCGTTTGCTCTTGCCTCGGATCTCATCAACGAGCTGTTGCGCGGCATGCGCCTGCGTGGCGTCGAATACCGGCGTATACAAGCCAGTCCGAGTTTCGGTTTGGGCTTCGCTGAAAAACCTGGGCATGCCTGGTTCCACTTCATGGCTGTCGGCAATGCGGTCCTGCGAATGGAGGACGGCACCACCTACGCGCTGTCTGCCGGCAACGCCGTGTTCATATCCCATGGCGCGGCCCATCAACTGTATTCCCATGCGGACGTACCCGTTCAGGACATCGACCGCCTAGACGGCGTCCCCCTCGGTGACACCGTGAGCGCGGTGCACACCGCAACCGATGCCAGCCCAACGCCGAGCACTCTTTTGTTCAGTGGTTGCATGGAGTTTGAACTGGGCAGCATCCATGGCCTTGGCAAACTGATGCCGGGCCTGATGTTGATTGATGCCGACGGCCAGCGCTACCCCGGACTGGTGCCTATCCTGACCACCATGGAGCGCGAGGTCAGCGCCGCACGTGTGGGCTTCGCCGGTATCCTCGCACGGTTGGCCGACGTGGTGGCCGCCATGATCGTTCGCGGCTGGGTGGAGTGCGCCTGCGGGAATGCCTCTGGCCTGGTCGCCGCCTTGCGCGACCCCCGCTTGGCCGGTGCACTGCTAGCGCTCCATCAACACCCGGGCCGCGACTGGACCGTTGCCCAGTTGGCAGAGCAGTGCAATACCTCACGCTCGGCCTTCGCGGATCGCTTCCAGGTGACGATTGGCATGACGCCGCTGCGCTATGTCACCGAACTGCGCATGCGGCTTGCAAGCCAGTGGCTGACCCTCGAAAGGCTGCCGATCGAAGAGGTCGCACAACGCTTGGGCTATACATCCCAGGCCGCTTTCAGTCGCGCATTCAAACGCATTACGGGCAAGACACCGGGGTTAAGTCGCAAGGTGAGGTAGCCCAAAGACGCCTAAGCGCCTATGCCGTAAATCACAGGCAAAAAAAACCACTCGATTGAGTGGCTTTTTCTTAAATGCTTGGAGCGGGAAACGAGAGACTTACCAGCCATCCAGCCCTTTGAAAATGGTGGCGTTTCAATAAAATTTTGCACCTCAGCGGACCAGATTCTGGACTTGTTTTTTCAGGGTGACAAGCCCGTGCTGCTGACCTGGCCCTGGCTGAAACGCGCCCTACTTCCCCCTCCCATCACGTATCCGCTTTCCCCAACCAACGGTAGGTTACGCCACCGACCACGGCCCCTAGCAAGGGTGCCAGCCAGAACAGCCACAATTGTTCAACCGCCCAACCGCCCACGATCAGCGCCGGGCCGGTGCTGCGAGCCGGGTTGACCGAGGTGTTGGTGATGGGGATCGAGATCAGGTGGATCAGGGTCAGTGTCAGGCCAATGGCGATGGGCGCCAGGTTGGCCGGGGCACGCTTATCGGTAGCGCCAAGAATGATCAGAACGAACATGGCGGTCATCATCAACTCAGTGACAAACCCTGAGGCCATTGAGTAGCCGCCTGGTGAGTGTTCACCGTACCCATTGGCTGCGAGGCCGTTCGCCAATTCGAAACCCGGTTTGCCACTGGCCACGAAATACAACAGGGCTGCGGCAATCACCCCTCCTAACACTTGAGCGAGGATGTAGGCGGGTAACTCCCTGGCCGGGAATCGTCCACCCACCACAAGGCCGACCGATACCGCGGGGTTGAGATGGCAGCCTGAAAGGTGGCCAATGGCAAAAGCCATGGTCAGCACCGTCAAGCCAAATGCCAGGGCAACCCCCAGGAAGCCGATCCCCAACGCCGGGAAGGAGGCCGCCAGCACGGCGCTACCGCAGCCACCGAACACCAACCAGAATGTGCCTATCAGTTCAGCCGTTGATCGTTTAAATAGCGACATAAGTAAGTATCCCTTTGAAGGTGGGCACAGTTTTTTTGAGACTTATGTAAGTGGTGTGCCTGTTCACTTACCGTCCAGAGAAGCGCACTCAGATACATCGGTGATGGATGTCAGCGACAACATCCAACCCTTTAACACCGCGCGTTTAGGCTCCCCGCAACCACGCTGCCAAAGCCCCCGCCCCGGCGTACTGCCGCAAGACCGCCTGGTAACCATCAAAGCGATTGGTGATTTCACTCACCCGGTTGCCGTAGTGGTCACTCTCGGCAGACAGCACATCGAGCAACGTGCGCTTGCCCAGGTGGTACCACTGCTCATAAAACGCCACGCGAATACCGTCGGACTCCCCGGTAAGGTCGCGATACAGCTCAGCGCGCTCCAGAAAGGTTTTAGCTTCGTGGTTGGCGGTGCGGATCCGGTATTCCAGGTCCAGGCGTTGCTGTTCCACTTCCTGTCGGCTTGCTTCGGCGCGCTGCAGCGCCGCGCGCTCCGACGCCCGTGTAGAGCCCCCGCGGAAGGCGCCCCAGGTCACGGCCAAGTGGGTTTCCCAGGGCTGTTCGCGCCCCAGCGAATCTTCGGCCGTGGACTTGCTGATCACCCAATTCAACTGCGGCAACGAGGATGAGCGCACCACTTTGGCCTGGGATTCGGCAGACTCGGTCTGCGCCTTGGCCTGGTTGATCACCGGGTGGTCTTCGGTCATCGATAACAGATGGTCGAGGTTGGCCAGGCGGATGTTCCACTCCTTGGTGCGTGGGATCATGATGGGCCGCTCACCCACCAATTTGCGCAGGTTGATTTCTGCGTCCCTGGCACGGGTGCCCGCCGAATCGCGCGCGGCCTGAGCTTGCAGCAGGCGCGCCTTGGCCTGGGTCAATTCACTGGAACGCCCTTTGTCTACCGCGACGATCCCCGCGAGCATTTTCACCAGTTCGTCCATGCGGTCTACGTACTGCTGGCTGATGTCGACAATGATGCGTTGCTTGCCCAGCTCCACCAGGGTGTTGGTCACTTCGAAGGCCGAGTTTTCCAGCTCGGCATCGATGGCCGCCGTCGCTGCCTTGGAGAGGTGACCGCGGCTCTCGATGGTGTTGCGGATACGCCCCCAGTCATACACGGGTGTGACCACGTTGAGGTTGATACCAGCGCTGGTGCCTTCGCTGTTTTCCGAACCAGAACCGAATTTTTTCGAGCCGGCCGTGGTGCCCAGGTCGACCTGCGGGTAGCGCTGGCCCTTGGCTTCGTCGATATCAGCATCGGCAGCCGCCAACTCCGCGTGGGCACGCTGTACCTTGGGGCTGCGCTCGGCTGCCGCCTGGACGGCACGGTAGAATATCTCCTTGAGTTCGCGTTCCGAAGGGCCGGCAGCGGTGACTTGGCGGCTGGCCAGTCGACCATTGAATTCCAGCGCCGAGACACCAGGCACCGCTGTTGAACGAGCCACGGGAACCGACGCTTTGACAGGCCTGGACTCAACCACCGCGCTGCTCGGCACAGGGCTAGCCACTGCCGCTGCTGGCCTTGGACGTACAGGCGCGAAACTCACGGTGGCCGGTTCAGCCACTTTGGTAAATTCCAGCGCGTTGTTAACTGGCTTCGGCGCCCTGGCATAGGTCACCACCGGGAGCGGCTGCGTTTTGGCCGGCGCCGAAGGCTGGGGCCTTTCTACCGGCCTGATCACGCTAGTTCGCACTGGCTGCTGCGGCTGAGGTTTTGAAAGCGCAACGAAATCTGCTAATTCGTCAGCCATCACATTCGACGAAGCACACACCGACAGGCACAAAAACAGCGCGCTCAACAGCGGCAAGCGGTTACGCGGGGCAAACAGTTCCTGAGCCCGCAACTCACGCTGCAGGTAATTTGTGGTCGTCATGATCAGCGCTCCCGAAACGCTTCGCGCGCCTTGAGCACGGGCTTGAGTAGGTAATCCAGGATGGTCTTTTCACCGGTACGGATTTCAACCGATGCAACCATCCCCGGAATGATCGGCAGGGATTTCCCGCCGGCCGTCAGCTCGCTGCTATCGGTCAGTACCAGTACACGGTAATAGGTGTCATCGGGACGTCCTGCTGCGGCTTTCTGATCATCCTTCAGAGTGTCTGGGCTGATGTGTTCAACCGTGCCTTTGAGGCCACCGTAAATGGCGTAGTCATAGGCAGTGATCTTCACGGTTGCCGGCAGGCCGGGCCGCAGGAACGCAACGTCCGAGGGGCGAATCTTGCCCTCCACCAACAGTTGTTCCTCCAGAGGCACGATCTCAAGGATGTGCTCCCCCGGTTGAATAACCCCGCCGATGGTGCTGACCCGCACGTTTTTCACCGTGCCGCGCACCGGGGCAGTGATAGTCGTGCGGTCACGAATGTCGGCACGGCCCACCAGGTTTTCACTGACCTGAGAAAGCTCCAACTCCAACTTCGCCAGTTCAGAGCTGGCATCTGCCTTGAATTTGTTGATGCGCTCGACAATCTGCGACTTGATGTCATTGGCCGAACGCTTGATGCGCAGCAGTTCGACTTCCGACATCAGCCCCTTTGCCGCCAACGGCTCAGCCAGGCGGATCTCGCGCGAGGACAATGCGTAGCTGCGTTCCAGCGCGCTGACGCTGTCATTGAGCGAACGCTTGCGTGATTCATAGGCGCGCACTTCCTGGGCCATGACCACCGGGTCCTGCTTGACCATTTCCTCGAACTCCAGCGGTTGCTGGTAGGCCTCGGAACGCAAGCGGGTAATGGCGGCTTTGAGGCCGATGACCTTGGACAGCGCCTCGCGGTAGCTGGATTCAGCGCGAGTGGCGTCGATCTTCAGCAGCACTTCGCCCTTCTCCACAATCGCGCCTTCGCGCACGTTCATCTCGGAGAGAATCCCGCCTTCCAGGCTTTGAATCACCTGTTCGCGGCTCAATGAGATGATCTTGGCTTCGCCCAGGGTAATCTCTTCGACCCGCGCAAAACTGGCCCACGCCACGCCAATGATCAGCACCACGGCGATCAGGTAGATCACCAGCTTGGAACCTGGCGTAGTTTGTGACAGCAGCGATTCCTGCACGTCATTCATGAACGCCGCGTCGCCGGGTTCCAGACGCGCCTGGGCATGGGTGCCCCAAAATTTACCAATCACGATGCTATCTCCTGCACGGCTGCGGGTGCAGGCGTTGCTAAAGGCTTGTCGCCAACCTGGGGGCTTTTACCCACCGCGAAGGTTGGCGCTGGTTTGGATGGTGCAACCGTGCCCTGGGAAGCAGCGGGTGCTGCGCGGCGACGAACCGGTTGGGCGGCGGGCGCTTCGGCTGCACCGGACAGCTTCGCGAGAATGTCGGCCTTGGGGCCATCGGCCACGACCTTGCCGTCGTCCACCACCACGATGCGGTCCACCAGGGCCAACAGCGATGGGCGGTGAGTCACCACCACCAGGGCCTGGCCTTCGGTGGCGCGCTTGAGATGCTCCAGAAACAGCGCTTCGGTCTGCGTATCCATGGCGCTGGTCGGTTCATCCAGCAGCAAGAGTTTTGGTCGCGCCAACAAGCTGCGAGCCAGGGACACCAACTGGCGCTGCCCACCCGACAAGCCTTCGCCAGACTCACCAATCGGCAGGTTGATGCCCTTGGGATGTTTGGCCGCCACCTGGTCCAGCCCGGTCAGGCGCAGCACGCGCAGAAACTCATCAGCGGTGGACTCCGGGCGACCGATCATCACGTTCTCACGCAGCGAGCCGTAGAACAGTCGAGCATCTTGGCCCACATAACCCACCGCTTTGCGCCAATCGGCCGGGTCGATCTGGTTCACATCCAGCCCATCGGTAAACATCTGCCCTTGGGTAGGCGAATACAGCCGCGCCATCACGCGCAACAAGGTGGATTTGCCGCTGCCGATGCGGCCCAGGATTGCCACGCGCTCCCCCGCTGCCACCGTCAGGTTGACGCCTTGCAGCACCACAGGGTTAGGTTGCATCGGCGGCGCGGGGTAAGAAAAACCCACGTTCTTGACGGTGATCTGCCCCGACAATGACGGCTTGGGCAGGTACTCGCGGGTGGCGTCGCGGTCCACTGGCATGGCCATCAAGCCATTCAAGGAATTCAGCGCGGCCTTGGCCTGCTGGAAGCGCACGGCCAACCCGATCACTTGCCCCAGCGGCGCGGTGGCGCGGCCGGCCAGCATCACCGTGGCAATCAGGGCGCCCATAGTCAGGTCACCGGCATCAATCAAGTACACGCCGATGATGATCAACACCACGGTTTGCAGCTGCTGGAGAAACGCCACCACACCCGTGGCCACGCTGGACAGTGAACGCGACTTCATCGACGTCGCCGCCGACAAGGCACTGAAGTTTTCCCAACGGCGTTGCATATAGGATTCGCCACCGACCGCCTTCAAGGTCTCCAGGCCCTCGACCGATTCCACCAGCACACCTTGCTTGAGCGACGCTTCGCGCATGTTTTCTTGCATGGTGCGCGCCAGCGGCCACTGGATGATGATGCTGATGATCAGAATCAGCGGGATCAACAGCATCGGCACCCAACCCAGCGGGCCGCCGATCACGAAGATCACCCCGACGAACATCAACACGAACGGCAGATCAGACAGCGTGGCCAGGGTGGCCGAGGTGGCAAAGTCGCGCACCGATTCGAACTCGCGTAACTGGTTGGCGAACGAACCGGACGAAGCCGGTTTGTGCTCCATCTGGATCGACAGCGCCTGGCGAAACAGCAGCGTGCCCAAGACCAGGTCAGCCTTCTTGCCGGCCATGTCCAACAGATGAGCGCGCACATAGCGCGACACCGCTTCGAATACCATGGCCAACGCAACGCCAATGCCCAGCGACCACAAGGTGACAAACGCCTGGTTCGGCACCACGCGGTCATACACGTTCATGGTGAAGAAAATACTCGCCAGCCCCAGCACGTTGATCAACACCGCTGCAATGGCCGCACTGCGGTAGTAGCTGCGATAACGCCACAGTGTGCTGAGCAACCAATGCCCAGCCGGCTGCGGGGATTCGTCAGCGGCGCGCAGGTCGACTTTGGCGCGGGGCTTGACCAGGATCGCGTGGCCGGCGTACATCGCGTCCATGCTGGCCTGGTCCAGCTCTACCGGCTCATCGCCGATTTCCGGCAGAATCACCTGATAACGAAAGGCCTTCTTGCCCTCGTCATCCTTGACCACCGCCCGCCCGAGCAAGATGCAACCGCCCTGCTCCTTGCGCAGCAGCACCATTGGCACCAGTTGCTTGGGCAAGGCCTGTGCGCTGCGCTTGACCAGGCCAGCCGACAGGTTGGCGGCCGCCAGTGCCTTGAGAGCCAGTGAAGGTGCGAGCAAACCGCCCTTGGGCAAGCCGGCCGTCAACGCTTCGGCGGATTTGCCCACCGCGTAGTGATCGCAGATCCAGGACACGCTTTGCAGCAGCGTGTCCTGGATGGTCGTCTGGGGTGCAGGCAAAACGGCAGCCTCCACGCTTGAGCCAACAGGCGCGTCAGTCGTCATCACAAGTATCCTGAAGTCGGAACGCCAAGGGGCGATCACGATGGAATGGGGGCTTCATAGGCCGCCCGATAAGTGCGGAGTGGGCCTTGGAAACCAGTAGGACAATTCTGACTAGAGGCGGCACTCGACTGAATGAGACCTGTCCCAAAAAGCGCGCACGCGGCGGCCCGGCACGAAAGCGCGGCGGTGAGCGCCTGGCTTGCTCGGCTTACAGTTCCACCGGTTTACCCAGCTCCACCTTGATCACCACGCGCCGGTTGGGTGCGTAACAGGCCGTTTGCTGTGCGCGGTTGCCATAACAGGTGAACACCACCGGTTCACGATTGCCGGCGCTGACCGCGGTGATGAGCGAATCGGGAATCCCACCTGCAATCAGCAAGTCCCTTAGCGTGTCAGCCCGAGCCTGCCCAAGCAGTTGGTTTTTGCCCTCATCGCCCATCGGGTCGGTATGCCCCACCACCTGGACATGGCGCACCTGTGCGTGATCTTCACGCAGCTCGTCGATCAGACTGCGCACGGCCTTGAGCCCTGCTTCGGGAATGTCCTGGCGAGCGGATGCGCCCGAGGCAAACAGCACATCGCTGGACAGCTCGTAACGCTTGAAGCGCGACTCATCCACCAGGTACTCGTAATGCCGACAGGCCTCCACGCCGGATGCCCGCGATATCGCATGCACCTGGTTGCGCGAAGTCACCAGTTCACGTTCAGCCTCCTCACGGGCGACCGGTTGCGGGAAGGTGTTGCCATCCTCGCGCACACGCAGGTAATAGGTTTTGCCGCCCTGCAAGGTGGCTTGGTACAAGTCGCTGCGTTTGCCTTTGTACTCGGGCGTGTCGTCCAGGTAGGCACCCAAGGTATGGGCACCGGGTGCCAGGCAGAACACCGAATAGCCCCCCGGCAACAGGCCGGTATGAAACTCACGGTCGACGTAAACATGGGCGGCGCCTTTGCGCTGCACGCCCTCTTCCATGCGGTAATACACCACTTGCGTCTGGTCTTCGCCGATCGGCGGGACGCTGACATAAGTGTGATCAAAAACTTTGCCCGCCACGCTGGGGACCGAGTCGGCTACCACGGGGCTGGCGAATACGGTCGCGCTCAACAGCACGGCGGCTTTTTTCCTGCATTGCAAAAACATGGGCGTGACTCCGCCGTGGGCATCACAACCGCAATGCCGATAAATTCATTCAGAAAGAAACCGCAGCGCTTTGACGACTGCGGCTAAAAAACAACCCCGAAGACCCAAGAAACCGCCTGTCTGTAGGAGCGAGCTTGCTCGCGAAGAACCTGAGCCCGCCACGTCTCACCTGAACGTACGCATCAGGCTGACGTTTTTCGCGAGCAAGCTCGCTCCTACAGTGGCCGGTATCAGGCCCTCAGCGAATGTTGAACAGAAGCCTTACTGGCCGCTGACATCCACACGCACCACAACGCGACGATTCGGCGCATTGCACGCCACTTGCTCAGCCTTGCTGCCGTAGCATTCGTCGGTCACCGGCTCACTGCTGCCAGCGCTGCTGGCGCTGATCGCGGAAGCCGACAGGCCACCATCGATCAGCAAACGACGCACGGTTTGCGCACGCTTGAGGCCCAACGCTTCATTGGCCGCGTAAGAACCAATCGGGTCGGTGTGGCCAACCACTTCGATACGGTCAAGCTTGGCGTGCTCGCGGTGCAACTGGGTGATCAACTCACGGATCGCGGTGCGGCCCTTGTGGCTGATGTCCTGCTGACCGGACTTGCCGAACGCGAACAACACGTCGCCGGACAAGGCGTAGTCCTTGAACTGCACCGCTTGCGCCGCAGGTTGTGGCAGGTTGTTGCACGCCTGCACTTTGGAGGCACGGGACAGTGCCTGCACCTGGGAGCGGCTGCCGACCAGTTCGCGCTCGGCTACTTCACGGGTCACGGCTTGTGGTGCGCCGTTGCCGTTTTCCTGAACGCGCAGGAAGTAGGTTTTGCCGCCTTCCAGGTTGGCCGAGTACAGGTCTGTGGTTTTGCCTTTGTAGCCCGGCGCATCATTGAGGTAAGCCCCCAGGGTGCGACTACCCGGTACCACGCAGAACGTACTGAAGCCACCCGGCAACAGGCCGGTGTGGAACTCGCTGTCCACATAAACGTGAGCGGCGCCTTTCTGCTGGCCCATGCCGCTGGTGCGGTAGTAGACCACCTGCGCCTGGCCATCGGAGACCGGAGCTACAGGGCTGTAAGTAGTCCCGAAGACTTGGTTGGCGACCGTGCCAGGTTGCATTTCTTCGGCGGTGGCGAACTGAGCGGCATACAGGGCCACACTCAGGACGGCGACGTTAAAGACCGTAAGGTGTTTGAACATGATGATGACTCCACTGCGCACACCTCGAGGTGCACGCAGCTATTAAATGAGATTAAGGCCGGAGCGAACCAACCTGTTGGCGCTGCGGGCCGTGCACAGGCCTAGGCCTGCGCACGGTGCGCGCGTTTACACCAGGTTGGTGGTGACTCCGTCCTGAACCAGCAACTGTGCGTCGAGGGTTGAGTGTTGGAACACGTTGTAGGTCACGCCGGCTACGGTGGCAGTGCCCGAAGCGGCCCAGTCGCCCGGGTCGGTGCCGTCGGGGAGCAGGTCGTCGAGGTTGACGACGTCGCCGGCGTTGCCCTTGACCATCATCTGGGTGGTTTCGTCGGCGGTGAAGAGCGAGGTTTCGCCTTGTTCCAGTACGTCGCCCAGGGATAGGTTCAGGGTGTTGTTGCCGGTGCCGGTGATGTCGATGATTTCGATCGACTCAAGCTTTCCGGTGATAGCAACCAAGTCGAGGACCTGATTAGTGCCTGTCAAGCTCAAGGTATCGGTACCTGCACCGCCATTGACGACAGTGTTGACATTATCCAAGTTCGCGACGTCGCTCAGGGAGAATACGTTCTCGGCATCCCCTCCATAGTATGCGCCAGCTCCGTCAATCGTTTGGGCAGCAGTAGGATCGTTTTTTTCGAAACCGTCCCGAGACGAGCCCTGCAGTACAAAGTCATCCAACCAGAAGTGTTGCCCCCAAGAGGTATCAAATTCCATATAACTGAATTCTAATCCTGCAGGCAACGTTGCGCTGATGTCTTGGATAGTATTGCCAGGGGCACTGGGCACGCTAACAGTATGGATCTCGCCCCCCTGAGCGTTGAAGAACCGCAACGTCATAACGCTAGTCAAATCACCGATCCGGAATGTAACTTCGGTGGCTGTTTCTCCACCGTTCAAAGTGAGACGGGCATTCTGCCCTGACACCCCCCCCCACGCTCCCAGACCTATGGACGGAGTTACTAATCCCTCCCCTAAAGCGAACCCGGCGGCAACAATGCCCTGGGGAAAGACTGATGTGTGTCCATTGCTATCATTCCATCTGAATGTGAATACACCAAAATCTATGGAACCCAAACTGCCGACCACGACCGGCGTGGAGTTTTCAAAATCAACCGAGGTAATATGGAATGTCAGAACCTGAGAACTATTACCCGACTGATCAATGAATGTGGCAGATGTATTTGCCATCGACACGCCAGCAGTGGTCACTACATCAACCGAACCGGCATCGATCTGCGCCTGGGTCAACGTTTGCTCAAAGCGCTCGCTGCCTACCACCAGCAGAATGGTGTCTCCCGCGACCAGACTGCTACCGTCAAATGCCACGGTAACCGTAGTTCCGTTAATCGCAAAACTGTCTGGAGCATCTGGCGCCGAGTCGTCTAGGCTGATCGATTGACTTGCCAAGTTCGCGTTGCCCGCCGCATCAACTACACGGGTCTGGATAGTCCAATCACTGGAATGACTATCCTGATCAATAAAAGTCCAGTTGCGGCCATTCACGATGACATCGACCCAGGTCGACCCACCATCGTTGGAAATCTGCACTTTTTCACCGGCGCCCAAAGTCGCAGTCAGCGAACCCTGAATCAAACGCCCAGCACTACCATCATTAGTTACAAAGTCCCCGCTGTCAGCGCCACTGTCCTTGCCCATGCTATCAACGACCGCAGAAGCCAACGGCACAGCGGTATCAATCTCAACAGTCCACGGCGCGGATGGAGCACTGGCGTTACCCGCCGGATCAACCGCTACAACCGTGAACGCATGCGAGCCATCATTCAGCGGCGTAGTCGGTGTGTAGCTCCAGTCACCGTTGGCGTCCACCGGCGCACTGCCGATCAACTGACCGTTGTCATACACCATGACCACGTCGCCAGCCTGCAGGCCACTGCCGCTAAGAGTCGGCGTGCTGTCGTCAGTAGGGTCACCATCATCCACCGGGCCTTGGATGGCCCCCACATCGTCAGTTACGTCGTCAATCGTTGGAACCAACGGAGCGGTGGTGTCGATGTTGGCGACAAATATCGAGGTCGGTGCACTTTCGCCGGCGGCCTGGGTGGTGACCGTGGCCGTCAGGTTGTGCGGGCCTTGGCTCAATACCGGCGTGGTGAAACTCCACTGCCCCGTGATTGCGTCGGCTATCGCGGTGCCGATCGGGTTGATGCCATCATAAATGGTGACGATGCCGCCCGGTGTCGCTTGGCCGTTCAGGGTTGGGGTGGTGTCGTCGGTGGCCTGGCCACTGTTCAGAGCACCGGTGAAAGTGCCTACGTCGTCCATCACCGATGTGATGGAAATAACCACAGCGGAAGTATCGACGGTAAACGGAATCGACGGGCCCATCGGGCTGGCGTTGCCGGCGCTGTCCACTGCCTGGGCAGCGAACGAATGCGCACCGTCTACCAGCGCGGTGGCAGGGGTGTAGCTCCAGGCACCGGTGGTTGGGTCGGCCGTGGTGCTGCCGATCGGGTTGCCGTTGTCGTAGATCACCACTACCGAACCGGCTTCAGCCATGCCGGAAAAGGTCGGGTTGGCATCATCGGTGCTGTCGCCGCTGAGGATGAAGCCCGGTACGCCCACGTCGTCATACAGAGTTTGGCCTGTGGGGGTTCCCGGCGCCAGGGTATCAACGTTGATCGGGTAGTCGCCGGTAGATGGGCTCGGGTTGCCCGCCGCATCGGTGGCCACAGCCGACAGGTTGTTCAGGCCCTGGGCCAGCGCTGTGGTTGGCGTGATGCTCCATTGGCCGTTCACGACAGTGGCCGAACCGACTGGAAGGCCGTTGGCGAACAGCGTAACGACGGTGCCATTGGCGCCGGTGCCGTTGATCGTTGGCTGGGCATCATCGGTAAAATCGTTTTGCGAAAGCGGGCCTTGGTATGAACCCTGATCGTCCATGACAGAGATGATGGCAGGTGCAGGCGGCACGCCACCGGCCATAATGTCAAGAATGAAGTCTTGTGTCGGCGCACTCTCGTTGCCCGCCGCGTCGCTCGCGGTGACGGTCAAGGTGTGCGGGCCGTTGGTCAATGGCACGGTCGGTGTGAACGTCCAGGTGCCATTGGTGGCAATCACGCTGCCAATCGGCACACCGTTGTCATAGATGGTGACCAGGCTACCGGCCACTGCCGTACCGGAAAGATCCGGACTTGCGTCATCGGTGGTGTCAGTAGACGCAAGATCGCCGGTCCAGGCGCCTTGGTCATCGACAACCCGGTCCAGGGTAGGTACACCCGGGGCGGTGATATCAACGATGATGGTATGCGGATCCGATGGCTCGCTTTGGTTGCCGGCCGGATCGGAGATCACCACCACGAACTCATGGGGGCCTTCGGTCAGCGCAGGGTTCGGGGTGAACTCCCACTTGCCGTCCGAGCCGACGATTGCGGTGCCGATTTCGGTGCCGTTGTCGATGATGGTCACGGTGTCGCCCGGTTCAGCTCCGCTGCCGACCAAGGTCGGGGTGGTGTCGTCGGTGGAGTCGCCGTCATCAATGCTGCCCTGGATCGGGCCCACATCGTCGAGAATGTCTTCAATGCCACCGGTACCCACGCCCGGCTTACCCGGTGGGGTGATGTCCACGATGATGGTGTGCGGGTCCGATGGCTCGCTTTCGTTGCCGGCCGGGTCGGTGATCACCACCACGAGTTCGTGGGAGCCTTCACTCAATTCGGGGTCCGGGGTGAATTCCCACTTGCCGTCTTCGCCGACTACGGCGGTGCCGATTTCGGTGCCGTTGTCGATGATAGTGACGATATCGCCCGGCTCACCGCCGCTGCCAATCAGGGTTGGGGTGGTGTCGTCGGTGGTTTCGCCATCGTCGATACTGCCCTGCTCCGTGCCCACGTTGTCCAACACATCTTCGATACCACCGGTGCCTACGCCCGGTTTGCCCGGAGGGGTGATGTCCACGATGATGGTCTGTGGGTCTGAGGGTTCGCTTTCGTTACCGGCCGGGTCGGTGATCACCACCACGAGTTCGTGGGAGCCTTCGGTCAATTCTGGGTCCGGAGTGAACTCCCACTTGCCGTCTTCGCCAACTACGGCAGTACCGATTGCGGTACCGTTGTCGATGATGGTCACGATATCGCCCGGCTCACCGCCGCTGCCGATCAGGGTTGGGGTGGTGTCGTCGGTAGAGTCGCCATCACCGATGCTGCCTTGGTCCGTGCCAACGTTGTCCAGAATGTCATCAATACCGCCAGTACCCGTACCCGGTTTACCAGGGCCCGTGATGTCAACAATGATGGGGAACGGCAACGAAGGCGTGCTGATGTTGCCCGCCGCGTCTTCAGCGGTAACGGTGAATTCGTGCGGGCCTTCCGTCAGGGCTGGGTCCGGGGTGAAGCTCCACTTACCGTCAGCGTCCGCCAACGCGGTGCCGATTTCCACGCCATTGTCGTAGATATGAATAGTCGAACCGGCTTCACCGGTACCGCTCAGAGTCGGTGTTGTGTCGTTGGTGTGGCCACCGATGCCAATCTGGCCTTCCTGCGGCGCCACGTCATCAAAGAGGCCGTCGATCAGTGGCTGAGAAGGCGCCACGGTGTCTACGATGATTTCGTAACCAGGAGAAGGCTCGCCTTTGTTGCCGTCCTTGTCGACCGGCACGATGATGATTTCATGCTTGCCATCGTCCAGGCCCGGCACTGGCGGGGTGTATTCCCACTTGCCGTCTTCGCCGACGATAGCGGTGCCAATGGTTTTGCCGTTGTCGATGATTTCAACGCTGGTGCCTGGCTTACCTTCGCCAGTGAACGTTGGGGTACGGTCGTCGGTGGAGCCGCCGTTTTCGATCAGGCCTTGCTTGTCGCCCACGTTGTCGTCAACGCCGCCGATGGAACCCTTGTCGGTATTGCCACTGCCCGGTACATCGTCGTTGCCGCCATCATCACGATTGGCGGCATACACGCCACCCAGCACACCCAAGGCCGCCAAGCCCAGCAAAGCAGGCCAGAACCAACCAATACCGGCAGCCGCCGCCAAACCATCGCCAAAACCGGGCAGCGGTTGCGCGCCCAACACCTGCGGAGCTTCAACGCCTTCGATCAGGAACGCAGCGGAGCGGTCCTGTTCGGCATCGGAAGAAATGTATTCGTGGTACGAGCCGTCTTCGGCCACACCGACCAGTTGGCCACCGCTGCCTTCGAAGTCTTCGATGATCAGTTGCGGCTGGTCTGGATCGCTGCCTTCCAGGGCGATGTGCAAGTCTTTGCCAACGCGCTTGATGGTGATGTTTTCCGGGGCAACGCCGTTGGCGCCTTCGGCCAGAATGTACTTGCCGCCCTGTACCGCTTTGATGCGTACAGGCTGGCCGTTTTTAACGGAGGAGAGTTCCACCGTCTGGGTAATGGTCTTGCCGTCTACGACGGCAACGTTGACTACGTTAGCGTTCAAGTTCTTCTGCCTTTAATTAGTCAGGGTGGTCTTCGTACCGGCCAGGCCGGCATGCAGGTCAATCAACCCGGCTGCTCATCGTTGAGGAGGCCTTGGGATGGAGTCATTCTGGGAGGATCGGATGGGCGGAAATATAAGAACTGTCTCAAAGCACTTTTTATTGTTTGAAGGTTCCGTTTCATTGGATATAAAAAAACCCGCACAAGGCGGGCAGACAAAACACACATTAATAAAAAAAGGGAATGCTGCTTTAAATCAGCAACATTCCCGCTCAAGTAAGTAGCAATAACTCAGTAGGTACCCCATCCGTGGGGTGACATCACTCTCTACTGTTAGCCGCCTCTGGTCTTTGGGATTTGTCTCAAAACTAATTACCCGGCTTTTGAGACAGATCCCATATTCGCGCGCGTGTGTGGTGAACAAACTGGCCTGCGTGGGCACAGGCATCTACACAACGATGCCTGCTATCCGCTCTCACACCAGCCCGTTTACTCGAGCACTTACCGAATGATGATTCAGAATGCGTTAATGTGCCTGGCACTGAATATTTATCACGAAGGACGCGGCGAGCCCCTTGAGGGCCAGATCGCCATAGCGATGGTGACGATGAACCGCGCCAGTTGGGACACAGCCAGCGTGTGCGAGGTGGTCTACGAGGCAAAACAGTTTTCCTGGACCCATCGCCTCGATGACTTCACCCCGCAGGAGCCGGCAGCCTGGGCAGTGGCCAGGCGGGTGGCACAGCGAGTCATCGAAGGGCATCACGATGACATTACCGATGGCGCCACGCATTTTCATACCCGCTCGGTACGGCCCGTTTGGCGCCACTCACTGAAGAAGGTCAAGACCATTGGCGCCCATGTGTTTTATGTGCAACGGTAACGCCCCGCGTCACTCAAACCTCATAGCGCGCCAGCCTTCGAAACAGCTCCATGTCACTTTTCAATCCCAGCTTGCGGTACGCCGCTTGCTTCTGGGTGCTCACCGTCTTCGAGCTGCGCCCGAAACGCTCGGCAATACAGGTGACAGTCAGCCCGCCAATGCATAGCCGTAGCACTTCCCGCTCTCGCAGGGTCAGCGTGGGCAGGGAAAGGAGCATGGCTTCGGCATCGTGATCAGCCGTTGTAACGGGCGACGGCGATTCAACGCGGCTCATATCCGGGCCGAAATACTGCTGCCCCTGAGCCAATAACCGAATGGCCTGTACACAGTCATCCAAACGCTGGCGCTTATCGATCACGCCATGTACCCCGGCGCCCAGCATTTGACTCACAGCCATCGCACAGGGATCGGCCAGGAACACCAGGATTCGAAGCTGGGGATAGTGGCAATGCATGTTGCGAATAAAATCAAGGCTGCCTGGGTAGTTGATCAGCGGGTCCATCAGTAAAAGGTCAATACCGCCCCGCTCGATGGCCTGCAACGCACTGTCGGGCCGAAAGTACACCCCAGTGGCGACTATATCGGGCAACTCGGAAAAGCAGGCACGCAACCCAAAATGAACAACTTCTTGCTCATCGAGTACGCCAACTCTGATCAGGCTGGACATTAAGTGTCTCTCCACTCCATAGAAATAATCGCCTGTTTTTTCCAAGCACATTAGCTCGCCAGAGTGTAAGCAGCACACCTGCAACCGGCTTTGAGAATTGTCCCAATTTCGGCAAATTAATTTACCCGGTTAGTTTATGAGACAAGTCTTACATTTATCCGTTAGCGCTTCGGGAGAACCTTATAAAACAGTCTTCTTAATTATTGCGGAACTCTCAATGCCAGCTCTTTCCCGCCCTGGTTTATCTATGCCTTTCAGGCTTGTGTGGCTGATCGGTATCAGCGCCCCCACCTTTTGCGCTCAGGCAATCAGCCTGACCCGTGACAATGGCGCGGCGGTCGGCGACAACCAGCATTCTCAGACCGCCGGTACTGACGGGCCGGTATTGCTTCAAGACGTGCAGTTGCTCCAGAAGCTGCAGCGTTTTGACCGTGAACGCATCCCCGAACGCGTGGTGCATGCCCGCGGCACTGGCGCCCACGGGGTGTTTACCGCCAGCCACAGTCTCGAAGACCTGACCAAGGCCAGCGTCTTCAAATTGGGCACCGTGACCCCGGTATTCGTGCGCTTCTCTTCGGTGATCCATGGCAGCCACTCGCCAGAAACCCTACGGGACCCGCGTGGTTTTGCGACCAAGTTCTATACCGCTGAGGGCAATTGGGACCTGGTGGGCAATAACTTCCCGACGTTTTTCATCCGCGATGCCATCAAGTTCGCGGACATGGTCCATGCATTCAAACCCGACCCACGAACCAACCTGGCCAACGATGCGCGGAGGTTCGACTTCTTTTCCCATGTGCCCGAAGCCACGCGCACCCTGACCGAGCTGTACTCGAACGCGGGCATTCCGGCCAGCTATCGGGAGATGAATGGCAATAGCGTGCATGCCTACAAACTCGTGAATGCCCAAAACCAGATTCACTACGTGAAGTTTCACTGGAAAAGCCTGCAGGGTGTTCGAAACCTGTCGCCGAGCGAGGCCGCCAAGCAACAAGGCGCCGATTACAGCCATATGACCCAGGACCTGGTGACGCATATCGACAAGGGTCAGTTTCCGAAGTGGGATTTGTATGTGCAGGTGCTGCCGCCCCAGGCCTTCAAGCACTACGACTTCGACCCGCTGGACGCCACCAAAGTCTGGCCTGACGTACCGTTTCGCAAAGCGGGGCAACTGGTGCTGAACCGCAACCCGGCAAACGTCTTCCAGGAAACCGAGCAGGTCGCCATGGCGCCGTCCAACCTGATTGCGGGTATCGAGCCTTCGGAAGACCGGCTATTGCAGGGGCGCCTGTTTGCATACGCCGACACCCAGATGTATCGCCTGGGCGCCAATGCCATGCAACTGCCGATCAACGCGCCCAAAACGGCGGTCAACAATGGCAACCAGGATGGCGCGATGAACTCGGCCACTACATCAGCGGGTATCAATTACCAGCCGAGCCGGTTGTTTATGCAGCACGAATCACCCAGCGCTCGCTATAGCCCACAGGTTTTGTCGGGCAGTACCCGGCAGGCGCAGGTCCAGCGGGAGCAAAACTTCAAACAAGCGGGCGACCTGTATCGCTCGTTCAGCCGGAAAGAGCGACAAGACCTGATCGAAAGCTTCGGCCGTTCGCTGATGGGCGCCGATGACGTGAGCAAGCACCACGTGCTGTCTTTTCTTTACAAGGCAGACCCTGAATACGGAGCCGGCGTCACCAAAGCCGCTAAAGGCGATTTGCTGCGTGTTCAGTCACTGGCTGCGCTTTTGACTGACTGAACCGGCCACTCGTTGCGCTGGCTGACCAGCGCCTCATCCCATCGCCAGAGCAAGCACCATGCCCAATAAAAAACTCAGAATCGTGATCGTCGACAGCCGCCTACCCAGCCTGATCCAGACCGAAAAGTCGCTTAACAGCCTCGGCTACTTCAGGATACTGCCCATCCAGCACTTCGATGATTTGCGGGCACTGGACCACGACCTGATCGAACCGTTCGACGTCATGATCGCCAACGAAGAATTAGTGTGCAGGACTGAAACCAACCTGAGCTTATTCAGGCAAACCAGCCGAAAAATTGATTACGTAATGCTATATGACGAGCAGAAAACCACGCTCGGTGAGGACAGCATCCGCAGGCTGATGACCAGGGTTGACCCCGCTTCGCCATGGGAATGCTTGAAAGACGTGACGTGGATAAAGTTCAAGGATGAATCCAGGAATCGTTGCAACTCCAAGATTTTTTGCGCCTGAGCCTTGATGGCTTATCAATGAAATCGCTTGGCCGTTAAATAGCTTTTATTCCAGTATTTATTACTCAGGGAGTCGATACGAACATGCTTACCGGTTCTGGGCGCGTGAATAAACTTATTGTCGCCGATATAAATGCCGGCATGTTTCATGCGCTGACCGCCATTGTGCTTGAAGAACACCACATCACCGGACTTCAAATGCGCGCGCTTGACCACTTTAGAGGCTGACTTGAGCATCAACGAAGTCGTACGCGGGATATGAATACCCGCCTCGCTGCGGAACAGATAAACGAGTAAGCCACTGCAATCAAAGCCCTGACTGACGGACGCACCTCCCCAGCGGTAGGGGGTTCCAATCAGTTCGTGAGCGCGGCCGACGACCTTGCCAGCATGCCTGGAAGTGCTGACGGTGCTGCGTGAATCCAGCTTCAGATAGGCTGTATTGATTGAACCGTCATGTTTTTTCGACGCGAACACAGCACTCGAGAATAGGCAGCATAAAGCGACCACCACTTTAAATTTCGACACGATAGATATCCACTAAATAACTTGCATTAGAATCAACGCATACTATTTAGCGCACGGAGCACGGCGAATAGGATTTGTCTCAGTTCATTAACCGGCCAGGTTGGCGAGCGACGGGCGGACACTGAATGACTTGCAAGTTTCAAGACTTGTCTCAAAAACCCTCACAAGCATTGCGTACATTTCAATATAGGTCAAAATCCGTTGGATTAAATTCTCCCAGCGGCTCAGCCCATGAACAATCAAGTTTTAATCGTCGACGACCATCCGGCAGTGCGCATGACAGTCCGGCATTTATTGGAAAAAGAGGGAGGCGTTATTGTCGGCGAAACCGGCACTGGCGCCGACGCCCTGCGGCTGACTCACACGCTGCACCCGGACACCGTAGTGCTCGACATCGGTTTGCCGGACGTTGATGGCCTGTCCATCATCGATCAACTGATCGCCCTGCACGCTCCCGTCAAGATCGTTGTACTGACGGCGAAAGAGTCCAATCACATAGCCATCCGTTGCATGCGTGCCGGGGCTCATGGGTTTGTGAATAAACATCAGGATCTGTGTGAACTGGTCAACGCCGTTCATGCCGTCAACGACGGGCTCGGCTACTTCGCTCAGCGCGCCTTGCCCCTGGCCTGTATCGACCTGCTGCAACAGGAACAAGAGGCTTTGTTCAAAACGCTGTCTATTCGCGAAATCGATGTGCTGCAACAACTCTCGCAAGGCCTGTCCAACGAACAGATCGCCGAACGCATGGGCTTGAGCAGCAGGACCATCAGGGCATGTAAGGCGCGATTACTGATCAAACTCAACGCGAGCCTGCAGACTTAGATATCGCCCAAATCCAAGTGCAGTTTGAACAGTTCGGAGTCGGTTCGTACGTTCAATTTACGCATCGCTGCCTGCTTCTGACCGCTGATGGTTTTACGGCTACGCAGGAATTTATCGGCGATCTGCGACACCGACATACCCTCCAGGCAACAGCGCAGCACTTCACGCTCCTTGGGCGACAGGGCGGGGTAATTGACCAGCGCTCCAGAGCCATCCGCACCGGCTTGTTCGTCTGACGTGGCTGCCGAGGTGACCGGTGTCGAGTCCAATTCTGCCGACATGGCCGGCGACAGGTATAACCGGTCCAACGCCACCATGCGGATCGCTTTAACCAGCTCTTCAGTGGCCTGGGACTTGCCGAAGAAGCCGTTAGCCCCGGCGCGAATCGCCATGTTGACGGTGGCCGGCCGCTCCACAGAGGAAAAAATCAGGATGCGTAGATCCGGATGATGGCTGCGCAATAATTGGATCAAGCGCAGGCCGTCCAGCTCGCCGTCGGTCAATTGATAGTCGAGTACCAGAAGGTCAGCTTTTTCTGTGCGTAACGCCGCGAGCAAGTCTGGGCTGCCAGAATAGACGCCGACCACCCTGAAGTCCGCTTCGTTGCTCAGTCGAACTTTGAGCGCCTCACGAATCAACGCATGGTCATCGAGCAACATAATCCGAAGAGGTGACACGACCGACCACTGCATTTTTTCAGAACTCCATTACTCTTACGATGGTAGCGAACTATTCCTACAGGCGGCGTCGCAGCTGCACCATAGCTCAATCGTTGTGGGAAATAAACATCAGCGCATGCGCCTTACGTACCCCATCACAGCACGCTGTGTTTGAGACAAATCTCGTTTAACTAACCCTGCCGTGTTTGTAAGAATTGTCCTAACAGAGCAGTGTAGGACGCGAGGGTATAGGCTTGTCTGAATCGTTTACGTATACCCCTTTCGCCCTCCCCAGGAACTGCCTGGTCATTCGCGCTCTCAATGGAAATGAAACGCCTTGAAAACCCTTCGCTTGTTGTGTCTGTGGTCCCTGGGCTTGCTTACCTGCCTGACGGCAACCACGCTGTATGCGCAGGAACCGGAGCTGACAGAGCTGCAGATTCATGCACCGGTTACCACGCCTAAGGTCATATTCAGTCCCCAGACCCGCGCATGGCTGAGCACTCGCCCCGAGGTAACCGCAGCAATCTGGAGGGGCGCATGGCCGCCCTTGCACATGGGCTTTGAGCAGAGCCAGTTCGAAGGCGTGGCGGCGGATTACCTGGGTGTTATCCAGGCGGCCACCGGTATCCGCCTTAAAGTGCTGCGTTTTGCCACCCGTGCCGAAGCCCGGCAGGCGTTGCTGCAAGGTCGCGTCGATATGCTGGCGCTGCACGATGTGAGCGAGGGCCAAGAAGGTGCGATCACCCAATCCAGGCCCTACTTGCTCAACAATAAGGTGATTGCAAGGCGTATCGGCGAAACGCGTCAGCCCTCTGCCGACCTCGCCGGCCAACGCCTGGCCTATGTCGGTGACGATGCCACTGGCGCACTGCTGAAACAGCAATACCCGCACGCCACACTCATCCAGTACCCCAACCATTTGAACGGCCTGACGTCGTTGATTTATGACCAGTCCGATGCGTTCTGGACCGACGCCATCGTTGCCGAATACCTGATTCGAATGCTCTACAACAACGATATTTATATCGCCAGCGAGGCGACAGAGACCTCGGCTGACATCAATTTTGCCGTGAGCGATCGAAAACCCCAGCTTCTGGCGGCCATCAACGACACCCTCGATGCGCTGCCTCAGAACGATATGAAGCGAATGACCAGTCGCTGGGGGTTGGCTGACCATTTCGTCGCGGATAGAACACCGCTTGAACTGAGCCAGGAGGAGCTGACCTGGATTGAGCAGCACAAAAAAATCAAAGTGGTGCTGGCCGCCTCTTACGCGCCGCTCTCGTTTTATGATCAAAACAACAAACTGCAAGGGCTGACTGCGGATTTGCTGACCATCCTTGCGCAACGCACCGGGCTGGAAATCGAGATCCTGCGCAGCGACAGCGTTTCGGACATGATCAAGCAGCTGCAGAACAATCAAGCCGACCTGATCGCCGCCTTGAGTATCGGTGATCTGCGGCTTGACCCCTTGCAGTACACACGCCCGTATACGATCAGCCCTTTCGTGGTGGTCACCAAACGTCAGTCCCCCGTTCGAGACATCAACGAACTCAAGGGTAAACGCCTGGCTATCCCCATTGGCAACCCTCTCTCCAAATGGCTCCAGCAGCAATACCCGGCGGTTACGCTAGTGCCGGTTGAAACCGCGGCGCGCGGCGTCGAGCTGGTTTCCAATGGTGATGTCAGCGCCAGCGTTCATACCCAGCTGGGCGCCAATTATTTCATCAAGCACCATTTTCGAAACGATCTGGTTATCTCCGGCATGGTGGGGCCCAATCCTGCACGCATCGGTATGGTCGTTGCCCATGAAGACATGCCGCTCAAAAGCATCATCAACAAGGTGCTGTTGGAGATTCCTCCCGAAGAGTTCAAGACCCTGAGTGACCGCTGGCGCAACCATGCCGCCCCGGCCGTGGCCAGTTCCTGGAGCACTTACAAGAGCAGTGTGTATAAAGTCATCGGCGTGGCGTTGTTGTTCGTGTTGGCGTTCCTGGTCTGGAACTACTATTTGCAGGCGCAAATCAAGCAGCGCAAGAAAGCCGAAAGTGAACGCGAGCAGTTGGTGGAACAACTGCGGGTGGCCAAGCAAGCTGCCGATGAAGCCAACGAATCCAAATCGACTTTCCTGGCGAGCATGAGCCATGAAATCCGCACACCGATCAGCGCCTTGATCGGGCTGATCGAAATGCTGCGTGTGCGGGGCGGCACGCCGCAGCAGATCAATGACAATCTGGCAGTGGCCCATGAGTCGGCGCAGTCGTTGTTGTCCTTGATCGGCGACATTCTTGACCTGTCGAAAATCGAGGCTGGAGCCATGGTGTTGTCACCCCGCCCTACCCGGCTCGGCGAATTGCTCCACTCGGTTCACAAGCTGTTCGAAATCAATGCCAAGAACAAGCAGCTCACGTTTAGCGTGATGATCGACATCCAAGACCCACACGTGATCATCGATGCACTGATGCTCAACCAGATCATTGCCAACCTGATCAGCAACGCCATCAAGTTTACCGACCAAGGCTTCGTCCAACTGTCGCTCCAGCAATTGCCCGACAACCCCGAATCGAACCTGGCCCGCTACGTCATCGAGGTACGGGACTCCGGCACGGGCTTGGATGAGCAGCAGAAAAAAGCCATCTTCGAACCGTTTGTCCAGGTCGCGTCTGCCCCGACGACTGTGCGCGGAACCGGCCTGGGCCTGAGCATCTGCACGCGCCTTACGACATTGCTCGGCGCGCAGTTGAGCGTGACCAGCGAACCCGGCAACGGCTCATGCTTCCGGCTGGCGTTCGAGGCCGAGCGCACGCTCATGGTGGACGAACCAGCCTCTGTTCACCCCGTGGCCCCAGAAGGTCTTAGCCTCAATATCCTGGTGGCCGAAGATCATGCCGCCAACCGCTTGCTGCTGTGTCAACAGCTTGAATACCTGGGCCATCGTGCGGTGCCTTGCGACGACGGCGAAACCGCATTCGCGCAATGGGAAGCGGCAGACCCGCCATTCGACTTGACCATCACCGACTGCAATATGCCGCGCATGGACGGCTATGAACTGACCCGCCGTATCCGCACCCTCGAGCAATCGCGCGGCCTGGGCATGCACCCGATCTTTGGTCTCACCGCCAATGCCCAGTCGCACATTGTCCAGGATTGCCTGGATGCCGGTATGACTCAATGCCTGTTCAAACCCATCGGCATTGAAATCCTCACCGAGCAGATTCACGCGGTCACCGCCCAGATTGAACGCCAGGTCAAAGCCGCCCGTACCACCGGTGGCGAACTGGAAAAACTGCGCATCCTGTGCCCAGAGGCTTATGGGCCACTGGTAGAAGAGTTGATCAATACCAACCGCCAGGACGCTAGTCGCCTGGAACAATTGATGCTCGATAAGGAGCTGAAAAAAATCAGCGGCCTCGCCCATAAGATCAAGGGCGGTGCTCAACTGGCCGACGCGCGCGAACTGATCGAGGCCTGTGCGCAGTTGGAGTCGCTGGTGCATATGAACGATACCGGGGCCTGCGAAGAGCAGGTCAAAACGGTTATCCAGATCATGCAGTCGCTGGAGCAACACCTGCTGGCAACCCCTTGAACATCCATGCCCATCCGCCTGCGGACAGGCCAATCCTCAGGTAAGTCATGAGCAATCGAAAATCCGGCGGCGCACGAACCCGCCCCATCAAGCAGCAGCCCTCACAGGCCAAGCAGTTCGAACAACTGGCACACACCTTCAAGACCGCCATGGCCCATCACGACTTCGGCGCCGCCTGTGTCGCAGCGCAAGGTGCGCTGAAGATTATGCCGCAGCATATGGGCGTGATATCCGACTACGCCTTGTGCCTGATGCGCCAGCAGCAATACACCCAGGCCCATGCGCTGTATATGCGCATTTACGATGCCCCGGCGGCGCTCCAGGCGCAGGCCGGCCAGACCTGGCTCGACGGCCTTGCCGAAGTCTGCGGGTGGCTGGGCCTGCGCGAGGACACGCAACGTTATGGCAAGCAGTCCCTGGAGCGCTCCGCCGTGCGTCACAGCCATGGCCCCAGTCACCCATTGACGGGCAACCCACCCGCGTTCCAGCCTGATCAGCCGCAGCGCAATATCATCGCGTTCACCTTGTTCGGTGACAGCCCACGGTATTGTGAATCAGCGGTTGCCAACGTCCATGTCGCCAAGGAGCTGTTCCCCCACTGGCGCTGCCGCATTTACCTCGACGATTCCGTCCCCCGCCCCATCCATCAGCGCCTGCATGAAGCTGGCGCACAGATCATCGACATGAGCGGCGCAGCCCAAGACGGCGTACATCCGCTGATGTGGCGTTTCCTGGTGGTGGACGATCCGGACGTTGATCGTTATCTGATTCGAGATGCCGACTCGCTGCTGTCAGAGCGCGAGCAAGCGGCTGTCGCGCAGTGGGTCGCCAGCGAGTATTGGTTTCATCATATGCGCGATTACTTCACCCACACCGAGCTCGTCCTGGCGGGTTTGTGGGGAGGCTGCCGGGGCGGTTTGATGACATTGAAGCCGCTCATGCAAACCTGGCTGGCCCGGCAGACCGACGTGACGCGTTTCGCCGACCAGATTTTCCTGCGTGAGATCGTGTGGCCGACGCTGCATCGCAGCGTAATGAGCCATGACGATTGGTTTGACTTCCACGGCGCGGTCCCCTTCCCCGCGCATGAAGCGATCCGCTGGCGCACGCAGAGTTTTCATGTCGGCAGCAATGCCAGCTTTCAGGGTATACGGGGCAGCAGTGCAAAAGGCGACGACGAGCGTCAGGGTTGGCGTGTGGTGGACCAGCATGGCGTGCAGAGATGCGCTTACAGTGCCCTGGTGAAGGACGGAACATGGGTGGCTGACCTGCCGTTTTTTATTGTGGAGCCGATTGCCAACGGGCAATGGCGGGTTGAGTTGGTGAGCTGAGCGCCCCCTTCAGGCAGCCTATAAATAAATTACAGCAAATAATTATTGTTTTACGATAATTTATCCTGTAATTTTCGAGCCTCACCCACACAGAGGCTCAAACCATGCCCCTCACCCACCTTGTACGATTCAGCCAACGGATGGCTGTCGTAACACTGATGCTCATCGCAGGAATGCTCGTCTTCAACGCCGCCTTGTGGATTTTTCCTGTGCTGGGGTCCAGCGATGGGCTAGGCGCCGGGTTTTCCCTGAGTGGCGTGATGATTACCCAGCTGTCGATCAAAATCGAAATGCTCGCCTGGTGGCAAACGCTGGGCGCCATTGTGGTTTCAAGCGTGCCTTTGATCGCCTTGGCCTGCGGGCTGAATCACTTACGCCGGCTTTTCCAGGCGTATGCGCGAGAGGAGTATTTCTCCAGCCTTGCTGCGGCTCACTTGGGGAAAGTCGGACGTAGCGTTGTCCTTTGGGTGATTTCAAGTTTCATATGCATGCCGATACTGAGTGTCTTGGCAACATTGCACGCTCCACCCGGTCAGCGCCTTTTCACCATCAGCTTCACCTCGGCAGACTTCGTCGCGCTCTTTCTTGCCGGCTGCATCGCGGTGATCGCTCGGATCCTGGCCCGCGCGAGTGAGATCGACTCTGAAATCAAAACGTTTGTGTAAGGCCACGACCATGCCGATCATTATTGAATTGGATGTGATGCTGGCCAAGCGCAAGGTGAAGTCGAAAGACCTCGCGGCGGCGATTGGCATCACCGAACAAAATCTATCTTTGTTGAAACAGGGAAAGGTGAAGGGGGTGCGCTTAGGTACGCTTGAGGCGATTTGCAAATACCTGAGCTGCCAGCCTGGTGATTTATTGGTGTATCAACCGGAACCAGATGTACCTATCTAATAATCATTGAGTTAAATGCCGATATCCCGCATTTATTAAATCTCGGCATTCCAAGCCTATTTAGCTCCGGAAGGCGTCCATATAAGAGTTTCCCTACGAACTCAGATTACCAATAGAGTAATGAATGGGTTGGAACCGGCGCTTCGTTGCTGGTGGATGGCGGGTTGTTCGTGAACCTGCAGTAACCACCGCCTCTCCAGACATCACTTCCAATGTGGAAGCGGGCTTGCCCGCGATTACGGTGGACCAGTCAGCTAATGCATTGATTGCTCCACCGCAATCGCGGGCAGTTTGTAATGGAGTGCTGGTATCTACATCCGTCGCTGAGTCACGTGAGCGTTAAATCCCCCCAACAACGCTTACGGGTAGGCCGGGACTATCTTTGCCTGCTCGATCAGCCAATCGATGAGCAAAGCTATCTCAGGGATATCGCGACTCTCCTCGTTGCAGATGCAGAAATAATCCATCCCTGTCGGCACCTTCAGTGCAAAGGGTTGCACCAGGCGTCCCTCATCTAGGTCGCGTGACGAGTTGATCTCATCGCTGAGTGCAACACCATAGCCATCGCGAGCGGCCTGCAAGGCGATGCCGAGGTCTTCCAGATGGACATCGGCATCGCCCGGATAGGGCAGGCGAGCCTCAAGCAACCAGCGCCGCCATTGAGTGCCGTCATCTTCATGCAAAAGACGATGGTGAATCAGGTCAGAGGGTAGCTTGAGCGCGTGGGGGCCGCGCAGCAATTGCGGACAGCAAACCGGAAACATGTGCAGGTTCTGCAATGGTCGCCACCAGAAACCTTCCCAGATCGGGGCGTCATAGAGCACGGCAACATCAGCCCTGCGCCAGTCCACCTCGCTGATGTCGTCGGCAGTAATGACACGCAGATGAATATGCGGATGTTCTGCACGAAAGGTGAACAACTTCGGCATCAGCCAGGCCGCGCCAAAAACCGGCTCTGTCGAAATGGTCAAGACTTTCGCCGTCGGCTCTTGGAAATCCGCCTCGCAGATCTGTCTCACCCCTTCAGTGATTTCGCCGATGCCTCGCGCTACCGAACGTTGGAGTGCCAAACCACGCTCCGTCAGCACCAGGTGGCGCCCCTGCTTATAGAACAGTTTGATGCCAAGTGAACCTTGCAAGGCTCTGATTTGCTGGCTGACGGCACCCGCAGTTACATGCAGTTCAGCGGCGGCAGCGCCGACATGCCCCAGCCTTGCAACACATTCAAATACGCGAAACGCATGGAGCGGAGGCAAGGGCATACGGGTCTACCATTTAGTTTTTCTGCCTATTTCGTTGGCAATTTATATAGGTTGATTGCGCCTTCAGCAACCGCAAAGATTCAGCGGAGGGAGGCTAAAGACAACCATTCAATAGGTGGCCCTACGAAGCGCAGGCAACAACAGGCGTGGCAAATAAGCGATGAGGGATGGGCTCGGTGCACCTCTACCTATTTCGCTCGTGTGCCTTGGTAAATGAGATAGCTGGCTGGATAACCTGGGGACTCGTTACATGGATAAAGAACAAGATATGCAGTTGGCAACAGAGCAGTTGATGGCAGATCAAGCCGCGATGGAGGGGCCCTCGAATCCGGGAAGGCGCCGGTTCAATATGGGCGCTTTGGTGGCGGTTGCTGCAACTGCCATCGGCACATCAGGGCTTGGACGCCTGGCCCAGGCAACGGAGTCCAAGCCTACCTCCGATGGCTATCGGGTGCCCGCAGAGTGGGAGCCACACCAGAGCGTGTTGATGGCGTACCCCTATGACAAGAGCTACAAGGACCAGCTGAAACCCATGCAGGATTCTGTCATCAACGTAGCGAACGCCATTGCGCAGTTTGAGCCGGTCTTGATGATGGCGATGACCGGCAATACCGAGGTTGTACGCAAGCGCTGCGGCCCTAACGTTACTGTCATCAAGTATCCATACAACGATTGTTGGACCCGTGATACCGCGCCAGTATTCGCGCTAAGCCCATCAGGGCACGACATGCTGGGACGCGATTTCATTTTCAATGGCTGGGGTAACAGATGGTCGGCCACTCTGGATGATCAATTGCCCGTCGGCGTGTGCGCCACCCTTAATGTGCCTAAATCACCAGTCAATATGGTGTTTGAAGGTGGCGCGGTGATTACCGATGGGCAGGGCACGCTCATTACCACCGAACAGTGCCTGCTCAATCCCAATCGTAACCCGAGCATGACCAAGGCACAGATCGAGACCGCGCTGCTGCGTGCCTATAACGCGACCAAGATGATCTGGCTGCCGTATGGGGTGTACGGCGACGACGGCGCTGCCGCTACCGATGGGCATGTCGACCTGGTTACTGCCTACATCGAGCCAGCCCATTTGTTATTGAATTACCCGTCGGACCCAAGCAACCCCAACGTGCCCAGGATGGCGGCAAACCTGGCAGTGCTGCAACAAAGCACCGATGCAAGGGGCCGCCCCTTCAAGATTACCAAGATGCCCGTTCAGCCAACATTCAAGGTATCAGGCCTGACGGTGGAGAACTTCAGCTACATCAACTTCTACAAATCCAACGTCGGCATTGTGGTTCCTACTTCGAGCACTCCTTCAGATGAGATTGCCTTGAATCTCTTCCGGGAGATTTTTCCGGGACGGCCAGTCGTGGGTGTCGATGGCACCATCCTTGCCAACAATGGCGGTGGTGTGCATTGCATCACCCAACACATTCCTAGTGTCGGTTAGCGCTGAAAGTATTGCCGCCTATGAGACGCAAGCAATAGCCAGACTGCTTTCCCTCGCAGGGTTGGGCCAGTTCGGCTGATCCAGCCCTGCGCGGGGAATCACCGCCCAACTCCAAAAGATGACGTGCCCGCGTTTGTGCATGCCGCTGCATGGCGCATCCCCGTCAGCGCTTGCACAAAGCGTAGGAGACATGCGTGTGAGATCCTATCATTTAGTTTTATTGCTTTAATTTATCGCAATTTATATAGATTGATTGTGGTTAGAGCAGCCGCGACAATTCATCCGGAGCTAGGCCAAAAACAATAATTCAAAAGGTGGTCCTATGAAGTACAAGCAGCAACAGCCGTGGCAAACAATCGAAAAGGAAGCGGACTCGGTGTCCTGGCGCACCGCCCGCGTTCGAGTCGGCAGCCTGCGTGCCCTGCTGAAAGCGCTGACAATGCTTGCTGGCCCGGCGCTGGCAGCCAAACGAGTGGGCACCATCACCCAAGGCCGTGAGAAATTGATCAAGCATCAACTCCCCCGTACGCTCCTCGCTACGATCTGCAGCCTAGGCCTGCTAAGCGCTAACGCTAATGCGGAAGAGCGCACCCTGCGTGTCTACAACTGGTTCGACTACGTCGCGCCGCAGACCTTGGACAACTTCAAGAAGGAGAATGGCGCAAAACTGGTCTACGACATCTTCGACAGCAACGAAACCCTGGAGGCCAAACTGCTCACCGGAAACTCCGGCTATGACGTGGTGGTGCCGTCCGACAGTTTCCTGGCCAAGCAGATTCAGGCCGACGCTTTCCAGCCACTTGACCGCAGCAAGCTACCCAACTGGAAGCATCTGGACCCGCAACTGATGAAGCTGATAGAAGCCAACGATCCGGGTAACCGTTTCGCCGTGCCTTATTTGTACGGAACCGTACTGATCGGTTTCAACCCGGCCAAGGTCAAGGCTGCGCTCGGCGAAAACGCGCCGGTGGACAGCTGGGATCTGATCTTCAAGGAAGAGAACATTGCCAAGCTCAAGCAGTGCGGCGTGGCCCTTCTCGATTCGCCGACGGATATGATCCCCATCGCCCTCCACTACCTGGGCCTGCCGCCCAATAGCACTCAGGCCAAGGACTACACGAAGGCGGAAGAACTGCTGAAAAAGATCCGCCCCAACGTCGCCTACTTCCACTCCTCAAAATACATGACCGATATCGCCAATGGTGACATCTGCGTGGCCGTGGGTTACTCCGGCAGTTTCTCCCAGGCGGCCAATCGCGCCAAGGAGGCCGGTAACGGCGTGGTGGTGGACATGCGCTTGCCCAAGGAAGGCGCACCGGTCTGGTTCGACGTGCTGGCCATCCCCAAGGATGCGAAGAACCCGGATGATGCCCATGCCTTGATCAACTACCTGCTGCAACCCCAGGTGATTGCTCCGATCAGCGACTTCGTCGGTTATCCCAACCCGAACAAGGACGCCACTGCCCTGGTCAGCCCGGAAATCCGCAACAACCCCAATCTCTACCCCGCCGCCGACATCCAGACTTCGCTATTCGCGCTGGTGCCTCTGCCGTCCAGTGCAGAACGCGCTCGCACCCGTGCATGGACCAAGCTCAAGTCGGGAACCTGACAGTAAATTGCGCTGCGCCAGTGAAACTCAACGGAACCAGGCACAAGGCCGATGCGGTTTCGCTGGCACGCAGCGCCAATCTGGTCACCTTGCAGACCCAGTAGCCATTGGTAAAAGCATGATTGAAGTAACCGAAGTTTCCATTGCCGAGCTGCGCGCAGCCCTCGAAGCTGGCCGAACCACGGCAGTTGAGCTGGTCCAGGCCTATCTCTCACGGATCGATGCCTACGACGGCCCCAACACACCCACCGCCCTCAACGCAGTGGTTGTGCGCAACCCGAATGCGCTTGAAGAAGCGCAGGCCTCCGACGCCCGTCGTGCCCGTGGTGAGACCCTCGGCCCGCTCGATGGTATTCCCTACACAGCCAAGGACAGCTACTTGATCAAAGGGCTGACCGCGGCGTCCGGCAGCCCGGCCTTCAAGAACTTGGTTGCCCATCGCGATGCGTTCACCATCGAGCGCTTGCGCGGCGCCGGTGCGGTCTGCCTGGGCAAGACCAATATGCCGCCCATGGCCAATGGCGGCATGCAGCGCGGCGTGTATGGCCGTGCCGAGAGCCCGTACAACGCTGACTACCTCACTGCACCCTTCGCGTCGGGTTCCTCCAATGGCGCAGGCACGGCCACCGCTGCCAGTTTCGCCGCCTTCGGCCTCGCTGAGGAAACCTGGTCGAGCGGTCGCGGGCCGGCCTCAAACAACGGTCTGTGCGCCTATACACCGTCGCGCGGAGTGATCTCGGTGCGCGGCAACTGGCCACTGACGCCAACCATGGATGTGGTCGTGCCCTATGCCAGAACCATGGCCGACCTGCTCGAAGTACTCGACGTGGTGGTGGCCGAAGACGCCGACAAACGTGGCGACTTGTGGCGCTTGCAGCCTTGGGTACCGATCCCCAGCGTCGCTTCGGTGCGTCCCGCCTCCTACCTGGAACTGATTGCAAGGCCCGCCGCACTCGCTGGCAAGCGCTTGGGCGTACCGCGCATGTACATCAATGCCGACCCCGACGCGGGCACCAGCGAAGCGCCGGGTATCGGGTGGGCGACAGGCCAGCGGATCAATACCCGTGCCTCGGTGATCGCCCTCTGGGAAAACGCGCGAAAGACTCTGGAAGCGGCCGGCGCCGAAGTGGTCGAGACGGACTTCCCACTGATCTCCAATTGCGAGGGCGATCGACCTGGGGCGCCGACGGTGTTAACCCGCGGCCTGGTGTCCAGAGAGTTCCTCCATCACGAACTGTGGGACCTGTCAGCCTGGGCATTCGATGACTTCCTGCAGGCCAACGACAATCCCAGACTGAACCGTCTGGCTGACGTCGACGGCCCGCAAATTTTCCCGCACGACCCAGGCACTCTGCCTGACCGCGAAGATGGCCCGGCCATCGGCATGGACGAATACGTGCGCATGGCCGAGCGTGGCATCACCCCATGGGATCAGATCACCACACTGCCCGATGGCTTGCGCGGGCTGGAGCAGACTCGGCGTATCGATCTTGAAGAGTGGATGGATCGGCTGGGGCTCGACGCGGTGATCTTCCCGGCGGTCGCCGACGTGGGCCCGGCGAATGCCGATGTCGATCCGCAATCAGCGGATATCGCCTGGAGCAACGGCGTCTGGGTCGCCAACGGCAATCTCGCCATCCGTCACCTCGGCGTGCCAACGGTCACCGTGCCGATGGGCGTGATGCCGGACATCGGCATGCCCGTCGGCCTGACGTTTGCCGGTCGCGCCTACGACGACTCAGCGCTGCTGCGCCTGGCGTCGGCGTTTGAAGCCACCGGTTCGAAACGCTTGATCCCGGTGCGAACCCCACCCTTGCCAGGTGGCTGAAGCCGCAATGAGATTGGCGCGATAAAGCGCCAATTCTGCCAGTCACGGCAAGCCCGAGTAACAGAAACCAACCTTTCCCCAGCGAGCACTGCGTGAGCGTATGCATGCCTGGGTCAGCTTCAGTAACCCGCATTGAGAATCCTATGCTAAATGACAATTCAATAATCGATCAGGCGATGACGCGTGACAGCCTGTATGGCACCGAGGGTGAACCGACCTACGGGGGTATCACCAGTTTTATGCGGCGTCGCTACACCCGCGATTTGCGTGGCGTGGATATCGCCATCAGCGGCATACCATTCGATACCGCGACCAGCAATCGGCCGGGCAGCCGCTTCGGACCGCGGGCCATCCGCGAGGCATCGGTACAGTCCGCCTGGGCGCGTCACTGGCCTTGGGAGTTTGACCCGTTCGATCTGCTGGCTTGTGTCGACTATGGCGATTGCTATTTCGATTACGGCACCCCGGAGCAGACCCCTGCGGCGATCAGGACCCATGCCGAGCGTATCCTGGCGGCGGGTACCGCTATGCTGACCCTGGGCGGCGATCACTTCATCAGCTATCCGCTGCTGCAAGCTCACGCGGCCAAGTATGGTCCGCTGTCCTTGATCCATTTCGATGCGCACCATGACCTGGAGTCCGACGGCGAGGACAAGCGCATCGACCACGGCTCGATGTTCTATCACGCCGTCCGCGAAGGGCTGGTTGATCCTGCACGGTCCATCCAGATTGGCCAGCGCACGACCAATGACGACGTCATGGGCTTTCAGGTGCTCAATGCCAGTGAAGTGCATGATCGCTCTACCAAGGAACTGGCGGAAATTATCCGGGCGCGCGTTGGCGACCATCCGGTCTATCTCACCTTCGATATCGACTGCCTCGACCCGGCATTTGCCCCGGGCACGGGGACGCCGGTCTGCGGTGGACTATCGAGCCATCAGGCCTTGGCGATTCTGCGAGGTCTGCGCGGTATCAACCTGATTGGCATGGACGTGGTGGAGGTAGCACCGCCCTATGACCACGCCGAGATTACTGCGCTTGCCGGGGCCGCATTGGCGATGGAGATGATCTGCCTGTATGCCGCGCGGCATAAGCTCTAAACCAGTGGCCTGGACACTACAGACATTTTTCGACCAGTTGCTCTCATCACAGCAACTGGCCGGGTTCTGTCTGTCCCCACCGGCCGCTTAGGGTCGATAGCAGTCGATCATGACCGACCGCTTCTGGCCGAAATCCGTCATTTGAGATGCCAGCTATAGATCGATTGAAACGCCAGCGTACGATAGCTCTCCCTGATTATTCTCTAGACATAAGCGGCAGGAAAAATGTGCGAATCCGTCCCTACCGGTGCCGAAGACGACGCCAAGTCAGCCACGAAGTAAACGAATTATCTGGCAGGCACAGAAAGAGCTACAGCAGCTCAAGCTCCACCCCCTCACCCAACGTCGGCACTCCCTCCAACCGAACGGTCAAACGCGTGCAGGCAGCCTCCAGATTGCCCTGCTCCAACATATTCAGCCGATTGGCCCAATCTTGCATCATATGCCGACAGCAGCTCGACATACTCAGCATGGTTATAGGTGGCACTGGTCTTGTCCGGATCTGCGTGAGACAACTGCGCATCAATCCAAGGCGTTGGATAACCAATCTCGTGCAACGCCGTAGACAGCGTGGGCATCACGTCCTTGTCAAAGATGCGGCGGATTTGAGAGAGCGTGCTTTGTCGGCCCTCCTTGAGGGTCAACGCACGATGCGCCACCCAGCTATCAAATGTGCTTTTGAAGGTGTTTTCTTCCGCCATGCGATCGGCTTCACGGGGTATGCCGTCGATGCGCTTGAGGGTTGACCCCTTGGGCCAATAACTTGCGCGCTTCATCCCGACGCGCACGCGCCTCACGCAAACTGATTTCAGGATAGGTGCCGAGGGACATGCGTTTTTGCTTGCCGGCCCACACATAATGAAAGTGCCATGAACGCCCGCCGGAGACGCCCACTGCCACGGATAGGCCGCCAATATCGCCGAGTGTGTACTTTTTGCCGGTGGCTTGGCATGCCGGACGGCAGCGTCTGAAAGAGCCATTGGCCTAGCCTCCTGAAGGTTGAATTCAGGGCTAGATGCTCAGCGAATGTCTCGTAGGGCTCCCGCGACAATCCGATTTCGAAGCCATCCGTAAATGGACTGGATTCTGGACTGGAGTAATCCATGTACCCGTGGCTATCGATGGATCTCGGCAGAACAAAAAAAGGACTCCCAAGCGTCTATCCCCTAAATCGCAGGCAAAAAAAAGCCACTCGTTAGAGTGGCTTTTTCTTTAATGCTTGGAGCGGGAAACGAGACTCTCATCTGGCGTCCGACCCATTGAAATTTAAGGGGTTTCTTTTCTTGCCGAAGCAGGAAAAGACTCAATTCTGGACTCATTTTTAATGGGTATCAAGAGCACAAAAAAGGACACTCCAAGCCAGGCTATCGGGTTCTACCCATAGCCAATCGGGTCTCATTAGCGAGTTGTACTGCTGGCGTACTCTAGCTTAAGAAAGGAACTTAACACGCCAGTAACAGAACACCCGCGCCAGCCGAAACCAGGCCGACAGTGCGAATGAGCATTGCGCCACCGACTGGCATCCATCGCGCCAAGCCATAGCCGGTTGCGTGCAGCGCAGATGTTGCTGCGACAAACCCGACGGCATACCACGCAGGGCTGGGCATCTGCGGTAATTCAATACCATGGGCAATGCCGTGCACCAGCCCGGCCAGCCCGGTGATTAAGATACTGACTGGCATCGGAGGACTCGCCGCTACGGCAACCAGCAAACCCAAGGCAAGTACCGAGGCCGCAATACCGTTTTCCAGATACGGCACCGAAAACCCGTCAAACCCCAACAAACCACCCAATAACATGCAGCCCACAAAGTCCACCGGCAACATCCACCTGGCACTACCCTTCTGTTGCGCAGCCCACAAACCCACTGCAAACATCGCCAACAAGTGGTCGATCCCGGTCAATGGATGAGCCACACCCGCCATCAGACCTGACTCATCATGGCCGGGATGGGCAAATGCCAAAGCCGGCAGTCCACAGAGAACGATACAAAAAATCACCCGCGCAGATCGAGCTATCAGCATGAAAGGCTCCTTGGGTCAGTCACGAAGCCCAGTCGCCAGCGAACGTATTCGTCAACGTCTGGGCAGACAATAGGCTTACAGCCCCGGGGGGTTAGGGAATGCGCCAGGGGCGTGTTCGTAGGCCTGGGCAACGCGCAATGCGAGGGCGTCCTGGAAACGCGGGGCGACGATCATCATGGCTACCGACAAGCCGTCCGCAAGACCCGCCGGGATTGACGTCGCGGGGTGCCCCGTCAGGTCAAACGGCGCGGTATTGGCGAGCATGTCCAGTGCACTGTGCACGTACTCCTCGATGGGTGCATCCGGGGCGGTCAACAGCGTGGCTACGAACGGCATGGTGGGCATCACCAATACATCAAATCCTTAAATGCCTCGTCGTACTGGCGGGTCAGCTCCGGTACCAGCATCCGCGCCTTGGCGTAATAAACACCGTGCAGGTTTTTCAGGCTGTAGTGACCGGTCAACGCCACTGCACGGGCGCTGCTGGACAACGCATCGGCGTGTTCGCGGCGCTTCTCACCGAAGTAACTCATGATGTCCGGATCGTAGTAACCGTCCACGTTCATGCCATAACCGTTGCCCTGCAGCATCTGGTAGGCCGCACCGTCGGTGGCAATCACGTTCCACAGATCCAGCGCCACGCCCGCGTGCCACGGAGCACTGGCTTCACCGACACTGGCACCCAGGCTTTCAAGCTGGGCGACCGCCGCCTTGACCAGCGCATCCACCTGCGGCTCGGACATCCCCGGGATAGCAAAACCTTCTCGCAGCAAGCCGATTCTCAAGCCGGCAACGCCCTGATCCAGTGTCGCGAGGCAGTTGACCGCTTGCGGATTTTTCTGCCGGGAATCAAGCCCGTCGACCCCCGCAATGACGTCGAGCATCATTGCAACATCGCGCACGTTATTGGCCATCGGGCCCACATGGTCGATGGTCCGCTCAATCGGAAAAGCGCCGGTGTAAGGCACCAGGCCGTAAGTCGGTTTGTGCCCGACGATGCCGCTCCAGGCCGACGGCATTCGGATCGAACCGCCCTGATCGCCTCCGATGCCGTCCAGGCTCAATGAGCCGTTAGCCATGGGGATGCCAGCCACTGACACGTTGTCCTTGATGATCACAGTCTTGCCGGCCAACGGTCCTTGCGCCGCACCGACGATTCGGGTTTTCACGTACCAGGCGCCGTGCAGGTTGTCTGCCTCGGCGGCTTTGGTGTATGCGCGTTCAGGCGCTTGCTGCGCGACGTTGGCGGCGTACAGCGCATCGATGGCTTCGTAGGAGTTCAACGTTTCGTCGGCCAGGTTGAGGAAGGCCTCCATCTGGCTATCTGTCAGGTGATAACCGTGGTCTTCGGCGGCAATCAAAAAATCGGCTTTGCTGGGGCGTTTTACGGACATGGTGTTCTCCAAGTGACGTTAAAAACCACCCGATATCGGGCGTTCATTGGCTCAAGCCGCCCGTGCCCAATGCACAGGTTACGGCTCGCTCCGGAGGACTCCATTGTCCACGCCGGTCGCCACGCGGTGATCCATACCTGCCAGGGGAGGCGTATGGCAAACGTCCACGCAGAAGAGGATCAAGCCATCACAAGCTTGATGCTCAAAAGCTGTTCAGGAACAGGCTTGTCGGAACAACTCGTGGGCCTTGACCAGCGCTTCGGCGATTTTTTCCACCGGTTCGCGTTTGGCCATGGCTTGAGCTCGCAACGCGTTGTAGGCATCGGTCTCCGACATGCCCTTGGTTTCGATGAGGATTATTTTGGCCTGCTGCACGGTGCGCATGACCGCCATGCGCGCTTCCAGGCGCTTGACGTGCCCACCATAGCCAACACCATCATCTTCCGATCCCGGCAGACCGACTGCGTTGCCTGTCCGATGAAAGCCAAGTGCTGCCCAAACACATCGTTCCGCAAGATTGCTCGCAGCGTCCATGAAGCCGCTCGTGATGTGGCTCGGCGCATCGCAGCGACGCCGACATATCAGCTCTCTCGCCACGAGCGTAAGAAGGTCGAAATGTTGTTTGCTCACCTCAAGCGCATCCTGAAACTGGATCGCTTGCGGCTACGTGGCATGAGTGGCGCGACCGACGAGTTCACGCTGGCCGCCGCGGTGCAGAACCTGCGACATCTGGCCAAATTTACCTCTCAAGGGCCACTTGCTACCGGATAGGTGCGCCTGCAGGAAGCAAAAACCTCAAACCAACCCACTAACCGAGCTGCAAAGCTCAACGAAGGGCCGAAAAACCACTCAATGTGGTGAGTAGGTTCTCCGGTGGTGGTCGTGCCTGAGTTCAGGCGAGCTGAAAATCCGACTTTTTCAACAGAATCGGCCAGGAGCGGACGTTCGTCGCCTGGAACGTATTAGGTTCTAAAAATCAAGCCGCATTCCTAGGCGAATGACCGACCTCTGCTAGCTTCTTATGGAGACCTATGAGCTTTGGCGCATGGTCACAAAACCATCAGTGGTGCACACAGGATTGGGGCCATGACTAATAACAGCTTTAAACGGATGATGTTTTTGATCACGATGTTGCCACTCGCCATGAGTGCTCATGCAGACAATGCCGATACCGCCAACAAGAGCAATAACCCGTTAAACCTCGCCCCCGGCGCCAACCTGCAAGACTATTACACGCCAAAACTGTACGACACCAACGTGCACACCAACGATGCGCTACTGCGCGGTACCTTGCCGGTCGCTGCGGGCGACTTCATTGGCGTCCCGCAAATTCTGCGTGCCACGTTGCCGATCAGTACGCGCCCCGATCCGCGTCATGGCTACAGCACCGGCATAGGTGACCTGAACCTTTTCGATATCTTCTTGCTGAAAACCGGAGGTGTACAACTAGGCGTCGGCCCGCAGATTACCGCCCCGACGGCGATCCAGGACGAACTGGGCACCGGCAAGTGGCAGGCGGGTCTGGCTGCCGTGGCCATCGACGCCTCGCCCCGTGGATTGTTCGGCGCGCTGGTGCAATACCAAAGTTCCTTTGCAGGTGACAGCGACCGTCAGCACGTTGAGACCACCACTTTCCAGCCATTCATCATCCATAACCTGCCCAGAGGCTGGTACCTGCGCTCCACCGGCACCTGGACCTTTGACCTGAAGAACGACACGCACTTCATCCCCATCGGACTGGGCGTCGGCAAGGCCTGGAAATCCGGCAGCAATATCCTCAACGCTTTTGTTGAACCTCAGTGGACAGTCGAGCGCAAAGGCGATGGTTTGCCGCAATTCACTCTTTTTGCCGGCATCAATGTCACTTTCGGAAAATGAGGACAGGCTATGCGTGGAGTTGTTAGGTGGGCTGGTTTTTCCCTGCTTGCATTAGTCGCAGGCTGCGCTACGGGAACGCACTCTTCGTCCCCCGATACCCGAATTGGCAAGATCGCCATGGAGGGGCAGCTGCCTGCTCGCACACCTCTATCGCTTCGCTGTATGCCGAACTGGATTTCCAGCAAGCGACACAAGCTTATCTGTGGGCGCTTCCGTTGGTGTCCTATGCGCAATGGCAAGGGGAGTTTCGCGACAAGCTTGGCGCGAAAAGCGGCGATTTGATGGTGCTCAACAGTTACGAAGACAAGCTCGGCGTCATCACCGCCAATGCAACTACACCTTATATTCTCGGCTTTGTTGATCTCAATGAAACTGGCCCGCTGGTGGTTGAGTTACCGCCAGGGCCTACCGCTGGTGGTGTTGGTGATTTCTGGCAGCGCGCAATCATCGATATGGGCGAGACAGGTCCTGATAAAGGCAAAGGTGGCAAATACCTTGTGCTCCCTCCGGGCGCGGCCATACCGGCGGACAGTGGTGACTACTATCTCGCCAAGTCAGAGACGATGAATGTCCTGGTGGGCTTTCGCGTGCTGGACCCCGACCCCGGCAAGGGCAAGGCGCTGGTCGAGAAATTCAGAATGTACCCCTACTCCAATCGCGCCCAACCAACCCGAACCAATCTGTTAACCCCAGGAGGAAAAGCGTGGTCGGGAACTCAGCCCAAGCGCATGGCGTACTGGGAACGCTTGCATCAGATCATTCAAAAAGAGCCGGTCAATGAACGTGACCGGTTCTACATGGCAATGCTCGCCAGTCTGGAGATCGAAAAGGATAAACCGTTCAACCCCGCGGAGGCACAGCGCAAGGCTCTGGAGCAAGGCGCCCAGATGGGCGAACTTGTCGCCAAGGCCAACACCTTCGCCAAGCGATTTCCGGGTGTTCAATACTGGCCGGACCGTCAATGGGACACTGTGTTGAACATTGCCGAGCCGTCACAGCGAGTGGCCTTTTACGATCAGCTGTGGGAGCGCAGTGCGTGGTTCTATGACGCTGTGACAAACACCAAAGGCATGGTCTCCAGGACCCCTGGGCTGGGCCCGACCTATCTCGGCTCTTACACCGACGAGAAAGGCGATTGGCTCGATGGCAAATTTATGTTCGAAGTCACTCCTCTTGACACCGTCAGAAGTATCTCAGGAGCACGCGGAGTCATGGAAGACTGTGGACAAGACAATGCTGGGCTATTCCTGGATATCTGGCATCTGTCAAGAGGTAGCATGGACCACTCTGAGATTAGGACACTCCCCGCGAGCATGACCCACTCAATCGGGCTTGCAGGTGCAGATCGGTATCCTTTAACCGACTTAATTGAAAATACTTGTCATACTGCGGCGTCCTGACCGACAATACGGCTGCGCAGCAAAGCCATGACTTGGCCCGGTTCAAAGGTAAAACGCATGCCTTACCCCGCTGCCTGCTCTTTGCCGGCATGGGGCAGTTGCACTACCGGGCAATCGGCGACGCCCACTGTACTGCGGGTGATTTTCTCGACATTCTCCTGGGCCTTTTGCGCGTCCAATACCCAGGTACGGTAGAACTCGAACGGGCAATCGGCCACACCCTTGTCACCGTCGCCAGAGGCATGCATACCGGTGTAGCCACGGTGCAACAGCTTGAACAGGTGGTTCTGCGACTGGTCATTGGCCCGCGCATCACGAATCTGCGACACCGACAGTTGCGCATATTGAATGCCCATTTCCTCCTCGCCACACTCGCCCAGGGTTCGCCCGTCAAACCCGATGATTGCCGAGTGGCCAAAGTACGAATACACCCCATCGAAGCCCGCCGCATTGGCCACTGCCACATAGCAGTTATTGGCCCAGGCCATGCTCTTGGACATCTGCACCTGTTGCTCCTTGGCCGGGTACATATAGCCTTGGCAGCGCACGATCAACTCGGCGCCCGTCATCGCGCAATCGCGCCAGATTTCCGGGTAATTGCCGTCGTCGCAGATGATCAGGCTGATCTTCATGCCCTTGGGCCCGTCGCACACATACGTGCGATCACCGGGATACCAACCTTCAATGGGACACCAGGGGATGCACTTTCGGTAACGCTGCACGATCTCGCCAAGGTTGTTGATCAGCACCAGGGTGTTGTAGGGCGCCTTGTAGGGATGCTCTTCGTGGCGCTCGCCGGTCAGGGAGAACACTCCCCAGGTATTGGCCTGCCGACACGCCGCCGAGAAAATCGCGGTTTCTTCACCCGGAATACTCGCAGCCGTGGCCATCATCTCGTCATGGTCATACATGATGCCCATGGTGCTGTACTCGGGAAACACTACCAGGTCCATGCCGGGCAGGCCTTGCTTGATGCCGGCAATGATCTGGGCAATCGCCTTCGCGTTTTCGATGACCTGGGCCTTGCTGTGAAGGCGCGGCATCTTGTAGTTCACCACCGCGACCCCTACGGTGTCGGGGCTGCTGGAAATATCGCCATGACGCATAACAATGCTCCTGGTCTAGTGGCTGATCATCCACGGGCGTGGCCCGGTCCTGGTCTTGAGGCCCAGCGGGTTGGCCTTGCTCGGCAGTACTTGCTTGCTGCTGCCGCAGCAACTGCAACCGGCCGGGTGCCGACGGCTGTCCTGGTATTCGCCGACGGTTTGCGGTGCGTGGGCGCTGCGCTCGTTGCCGGTGATGGCCTTGCGCTGGTGGTTCGACAAGGTTTGCAGCGCCGGGGCCGACACCAGCAGTTGCCCGCCTACCCCTTCGCAGTAAGGGCAGCAACTGGGCTCGTTGCGCTCGGCGATGGGCCTTAGCATCGTGAAGGTGCCGCACGTTTGACACGCGTATTCGTAGGTCGGCATGGCTACAGGTCCGGGGCGATGGGCAGGTCGATGCTGCCGTCGAGGAATTGGGTCGGGCCGTTGGCGTTGGGGTTGATATCGAACTCGAAGATCTCGGTGGGCAACCACAAGGTGGCACAGGCATTGGGAATATCCACCACCCCACTGATATGCCCCTGCACCGGTGCCGAACCCAGCAAGGCATAGCCCTGGGCCGGTGAGTAACCGAACTTGGTCAGGTAGTTGATCGCATTCAGGCACGCCTGGCGGTAGGCGACATTGACGTCCAGATAGTGCTGCTGGCCCTGCTCGTCCACCGAAATGCCTTCGAAGATCAGGTAGTTCTTGTAATTGGGCGTGATCGGGCTCGGCTTGAACACGGGGTTCTTGATCCCATACTTGGCCATGCCGCCCTTGATCAGCTCGACTTTCATATGCACCCAACCGGCCATTTCAATAGCGCCGCAAAAGGTGATTTCACCGTCGCCCTGGCTGAAGTGCAAATCGCCCACCGACAGTCCGGCGCCGTTGACGTAGACCGGGAAGAAAATCTTCGCCCCCCGTGACAGATCCTTGATGTCGCAGTTGCCGCCATGCTCGCGCGGCGGCACCGTGCGTGCCCCCGTGGCAGCGGCGTCATCACGGGCCTGGCCCTTCAGCTTGCCCATATGTGCCGTGGCGGCCAGCGGTGGGTTGGCCAGGGGCGGCACGCGGGTCGGCTGGGTGTCGATCAGTTCCTGCTCGCGACGGTTCCAGTCAGCGAGCATCACCGGGTCGGGCAGGCAACCGATGAGGCCAGGGTGGATCAAACCGGCAAAATTCACCCCCGGAATATGCCGTGAGCGGGTGAACATGCCCTTGAAATCCCAGATTGCTTTTTGGGCACTGGGAAAATGGTCCGTGAGAAAACCACCGCCGTTCTGCCGCGAGAAGAACCCGTTGAAGCCCCATTGGGAATCGGCCCTGGCGCCGATATCGAGCAAGTCCACCACCAGCAAGTCGCCCGGTTCGGCGCCCTGCACGCCCACCGGGCCTGAGAGGTAATGCACGGTCGAAAGGTCCACGTCACGCACATCGCTGGCGTCGTCGTTGTTCTTGATCGCACCGGCGGTCCAGTCGTAGGTTTCCAGGATGAAATCATCGCCCGGCTTCACCCAGCACGCCATCGGGATATCAGGGTGCCAGCGGTTGTGGATCTGTTCGTTTTCAGTAACGGGCTGGTTAAGGTCGACTTTGATCAGCGTATCGGTCATGGGCTGGCTCCTGAGCGGATGGTCTGCTGCGTTGAAACCAGTCTCGGGGAGCGGGGGAAAACGGGGAATACGTTGGATGACGTATAAAGAATGGAATAAGACAGGGTCAAAAAAAGTGGGAGCTGGCTTTGGCCAGCTCCCACATATGAACGGTGTTGCTCACACGGACAGGTAGCGGCTTATCGTCGCCTCATCTACCCGATCGCGGGTTTCTTCAATGACAAAGCGCCCCTTTTCGATCACCAGAAAACGGTCGGCGATTTCCAGGGTAAAGGACAACACCTGCTCCGACACCACAATGGTCAAGTCGCGCAGGTTGCGGATCTCCTTCAACGTGCGCGCAATGTCCTTGATGATCGAGGGCTGGATCCCCTCCGTCGGCTCATCCAGCAGCAACACCTTCGGGTTGGTCGCCAACGCCCGGGCAATCGCCAGTTGCTGTTGCTGCCCGCCGGATAGGTTGCCGCCCTTGCGCGACTGCATGTCGTACAGCACTGGAAACAATGCGTACAAGTCCTCCGGCACCTTGCCCCGCGCTGATGCCGGCAAACCGGTCTGGATGTTTTCCAGCACGCTCATGCTGGGGAAAATCATGCGGCCCTGGGGCACATAGGCAATACCACGCTCGACCCGCTGGTGGGTGTCCAGGGCCGACACATCCTGCCCGTCAACGCTCACTTGGCCTTGCCATTGCGGCAGGATACCCATCAGGCTCTTGAACAGGGTGGTCTTGCCCATGCCATTGCGGCCCATCACCGCGACAATCTCGCGCTTGGCCACGTGCAGGTGCAAATCGTGAAGGATCTGGCTCTGCCCGTAGCCACAGGACAACTGGTCGATCTTGAACATGCCCGGCTCCTCAGTGGCCCAAATACACTTCGATGACTTTAGGGTTGCTTTGCACCGACTGCATGCTGCCCTCGGCCAGCACCTTGCCCTGATGCAACACCGTGACTTTGTGGGCAATGCTTTTGACAAACTCCATGTCGTGCTCGATCACCAGCACCGAACGGCCCTGGCTGATGCGGTTGAGCAACTCGGCGGTTTGCGCACGCTCGCTCACACTCATGCCTGCCACCGGCTCATCGAGCATCAACAACTCGGGGTCTTGCATCAACAACATGCCAATCTCCAGCCACTGCTTTTGCCCGTGGGACAGCAGGTCGGCCTGCTGTTGCAGCAAGTCGCCCAGGAAGATCTCCCGCGCCACCTCTTGCACCCGCGCAATCACCTGGGCACTGCGCTTGAAAAACAGCGCGCCCCACACCTTGCGCCCCGCCGGATAAGACATTTCGAGGTTTTCGAACACCGTGAGGTTTTCGTAGATCGAAGGATTCTGGAACTTGCGCCCCACGCCTGCGCGGACGATGTTGTATTCACGCATCTTCGTCAGCTCCTTGCCGTCGAACTGGATGCTGCCGCTGGTGGCGCGGGTCTTGCCGCAGATCAGGTCGAGCACGGTGGTCTTGCCGGCGCCGTTGGGGCCGATTACCACGCGCACTTCGTTGCGGTCGATATATAGGTTGAGGTTGTCGACCGCCTTGAAGCCGTCGAACGACACGGTAAGGCCTTCAATGGCCAGTACCGGTTTTTTCATTTCAAAGCCGACGGCAGTCATGGCTGGGTCTCCAGGAGCTTGGTTTTCGCCTTGGGTTTGACCGGGGCTTTTACCTCGGGCTGGCGCCGCAACAGCCTGGCCAGGGCCTGGCGTCCATGGCTTTCCCACAACCCCGCCAGGCCGTTGGGAAAGTACATGACCACCGCGATAAACAAACCGCCCATCAGGTACAGCCACAGCTCCGGAAAGGACTCGGAGAAATACGTCTTGCCGTAGTTCACCAACAACGCACCATATACCGCGCCGAGCAGCGACATGCGCCCGCCCACCGCGGCGAAGATCACCATCTCGATCGACGGCACGATGCCCACGAACGACGGCGACATAAAGCCCACCTGCAAGGCGAACATCGCACCGCCCACCGCCGAGAACGCAGCAGCGATGCAGAAGACGAAGATCTTGAAGCTAGCCACGTCATAGCCAGAAAAGCGCACACGCTCTTCCTTGTCGCGCATCGCCATGAGCAGCCGGCCGAGCTTGGAGGCGAGGATAAAACGGCCGATGAAGATGCAGCCAAACAGCAAACCGGCGTTAACGAAGTACAGGACCAGCTTGGCGCTGTCGGTGCGCAGGTCCCAGCCGAGCAGAGTCTTGAGGTCGGTAATGCCGTTGACACCCCCCGTCAGGCCCTGCTGGCCAACGATCAGCACCGTGAGGATCAGCGCAATCGCCTGGGTGACGATGGAGAAATACACATCGCCCACGCGCCGCTTGAACAACGCCATGCCGATGATAAAGGCCAGCAGCACAGGCACCGCGATCACCGCCACCAGGGTAAAGCTGAAACTGTGAAACGGCTGCCACAGCCAGGGCAGCTCGGTGATCTGGTTCCAGTCCATGAAATCTGGAATGCCGCGGGTGGATTGGATCTTGGTACTTTCCGGGTCGGAGGCTTCCAGCTTGAGGAACATCGCCATGCAGTAGCCGCCCACGCCAAAGAACACGCCCTGCCCCAGGCTGAGAATACCGCCGTACCCCCAGCACAGCACCAAGCCCACGGCGACGAATGCGTAGGTGAGGTACTTGCCGACCATATTCAGGCGGAACGCATCCAGGGTCAGGGGAAATACCACCAGGACCAGCAACGCCAGCAACAGGATGCCGATCAGGTTTTGCTGGCCGCCCAGCAGCTTGTCTAAAGCCTTCATCTGCTCACCTCTACTTGCGCACTTTGATGGAGAACAACCCTTGCGGGCGCAGCATCAGGATCAGAATCACCGAGGACAAGGTCAGCACCTTGGCCATCGAGCCACTGAGGAAAAACTCGGACAACGATTGGGTCTGGGCAATCACGAACGCCGAGGCGATGGTGCCGAACAGGCTTTGCGCGCCGCCGAACACCACCACCAGAAAGGTGTCGACGATATACTGCGAACCTGCCGTCGGCCCCGTGGAGCCAATGGTGGTGAACGCCGCGCCCGCTACCCCGGCCACCCCGCAGCCCAGGGCAAATGTCATGCGGTCGACCTTGCGCGTATTGATGCCCACCGCGCGGCTCATCAGGCGGTTCTGCACCGTGGCGCGCACCTGCAAGCCCCAGCGCGAACGGTAGAGCATCAGGAAAATCGTGCCGGTCAGCAGCAGGGTCAGGCCCATCATGAACAGGCCGTTGCGCGGGATTTCGATGGCGTCGGTCAAGTTGACCGAGCCCATCAACCAGGCCGGCGGTTCGGCACTGACTTCACGGGCGCCGAACACCGAGCGGAAGGTTTGCTGCATCACCAGGGACAGGCCCCAGGTGGCGAGCAGCGTATCCAGCGGCCGCTTGTACAAGCGGCTGATCATTGCCCACTCCACCAGCCAACCGACGGCGCCGGCAACCAGGAACGACAAAGCAATGGCAAAAAAGAAGTAATAGGGCTGCAAGCCGGGCGCAAAGTGCGCGGTGAGGCTGGAACATACGTAGGTGGTGTAGGCGCCGATGGTCAGGAATTCACCGTGGGCCATGTTGATCACGCCCATCTGGCCAAAGATGATCGCCAGCCCCAATGCCATCAGCAACAGCACGCAGAACACGGACAAGCCGTTGAACCCCTGCATCGCCGCGATGGCTCCAAATTCCGATAGCCATTCCATGATGACGGTCTCCTGAGCGGGAGGTTGAAAGGCAAGCTGCCTCTGCTTTATGTGGGAGCTGGCTTGCCTGCGATGCAGGCGACTGAAGTCGTACCGTTGCACCGAGGTGAAACAATCGCAGGCAAGCCAGCCCTCACATTCAGATCAATGCCAGCCTTAAGTTATTGGTAGCCTTTTGGAAACGGGTTCGGCTCAATCAGGTCCGACTCGTAGATCACCTTGAACTGGCCGTTCGGCTGCACTTCACCGATGCGCGACTTGCTCCACAGGTGATGGTTCTCGTGGATCTTCACGTAACCTTCCGGCGCGGTTCTCAGTTCGATACCGGGGCTTGCGGCGACGACTTTGTCCACGTCGAAACTGCCGGCCTTCTCCACGGCAGCTTTCCACAGCCACGGGCCAAGATAGGCCGCCTGAGTCACGTCGCCGATTACCGCATCCTTGCCGTACTTGGCCTTGAAGGCATCAACGAAAGCTTTGTTGTTGGGGTTGTCCAAGCTCTGGAAGTACTTCATCGAGGCATAGAAACCGGCCATGTTTTCGCCACCGATGCCCAGCAGTTCGTCTTCAGTTACCGACAGGGTCAGCAGGGTTTGCTTGGCCGAGTTCACACCCGCCGCATTCAGTTGTTTATAGAAAGCCACGTTTGAGCCACCCACCACCGCCGCGAACACCACGTCAGGTTTTTTCAGCTTGACCTTGTTGATCAGCGAGCCGAACTGGGTGTTGCCCAGCGGGTAGTAGTCTTCGCCGACCACGGTGCCGTGCAGCACGTTTTCAATGTGCTTGCGTGCGATCTTCATCGAAGTGCGCGGCCAGATATAGTCGGAACCGACCAGGTAGAAGGTCTTGGCACCTTTGGTCTTGGCGATCCAGTCGAGGCTGGCGAGGATTTGCTGGGTGGCTTCCTGCCCGGTGTAGATCACATTTTTCGACTGTTCCAGGCCTTCATAGAAGGTCGGGTAATAGAGCAGGCCGTTTTCTTTCTCAAAGATCGGAAGTACGGCTTTACGTGAAGCCGACGTCCAGCAGCCGAACACGGCGGCAACTTTGTCGTTGACCAACAGTTTCTTGGCTTTTTCGGCGAAGGTCGGCCAATCGGAGGCGCCATCTTCCTGGATCACCTTGATCTGCCGTCCCAATATCCCGCCCGATGCGTTGATTTGCTCAATGGCCAGGCGCTCGGCCTGGATTGAGCCGGTCTCGGAAATTGCCATGGTGCCGGTGGCCGAGTGCAACTGGCCGACAGTGACTTCGGTGAGGGTCACGGCCAGCCCTTCGTTATCGGCCAGCACGCCCTGGCTGAACAGCGTCGCCGCCAATAATGACAAGGCCAACAGCGGTTTGGAGCGGATCAATCGTGGTTCCATGGGGCGACTCCTCTGCAATGAGGGCTCCAGCATGGCGGCAGTGGTCCAGCGCGGGTATACGCAGCCTGACGTAACGATGTACGTCATTTGACGTATGCCGGCGCGCACCGTTTAAGGGCAGGATCGCGCCCCCACAGACATCACAACCCTCTGTGGGAGTTGGCTTGCCTGCGATAGCGATTACCTCAGCCGAGCTCTCCAGTGGCTGGCCCACAGCCATCGCAGGCAAGCCAGCGTCCACATTTTGAATAGGGCATGGAATTTGCTCGCTCAACCCTGCCCTTTTCCCGGAGCCTCCCCTGTGCACTCCACCCCCGGCACCCAGCGCATCGTCAAGATCCGTCGTGACTACAACTCCTGGGTCGCCGACGAGACCATGGAGGACTACGCCCTGCGCTACACGTCCAAGTCGTTTCGCAAATGGTCGGAGCTGCGCATTGCCAATACGGCCCTGGGCGCGGTTTCGTTCCTGGCGCTGGAAGCCATTGGCGGCGTGCTGGCCTTGAGTTACGGGTTCACCAACACCTTCTGGGCCATCCTCACGGTCAGCCTGGTGATCTTCTTCACTGGCCTGCCCATCAGTTATTACGCGGCGCGCTACGGCGTCGACATGGACCTGCTCACCCGTGGCGCCGGCTTCGGCTATATCGGTTCCACCATCACCTCGCTGATCTACGCCAGCTTCACCTTTCTGTTCTTTGCCTTGGAAGCGGCGATCATGGCCCTGGCCCTGGAGTTGTACTTCCATATCCCCCTGGGGATTGCCTACGTGATCTGCTCGCTGTTGGTGATCCCGCTGGTGGCTTACGGCGTGACACTGATCAGCCGCCTGCAACTATGGACGCAACCCCTCTGGCTGTTATTGCTGGTGCTGCCCTACGCGTTCGTAGGGTGGAAAAACCCCGACGCCTTCAGCGACTGGACCAGCTTCGTCGGGCGCAGCAACGACGGCGGTGACTTCAACCTGCTGGCGTTCTGTGCTGCCTGCACCGTGGCGTTGTCGCTGGTGACACAAATTGGCGAACAAGTGGACTACCTGCGTTTTCTACCGGAGAAAACCGCCGCCAACCGCAAACGCTGGTGGGCCGCCCTGCTCTGCGCCGGCCCTGGCTGGATCATTCCCGGCGCACTGAAGATGTTTGCCGGTGCATTCCTGGCATTTCTCGCCCTGCAACATGAAATCCCCATGGAACGTGCCGCCGAGCCAACCCAGATGTACCTGGTCGCGTTCGGCTATGTGTTCAGCTCGCCAGAGTGGGCACTCGGCGCGATGGTGCTATTCGTGTTCATCTCGCAGATGAAGATCAACCTGACCAACGCCTACGCCGGCTCCCTGGCCTGGTCGAACTTCTTCGCCCGCGTGACCCATAGTCACCCCGGCCGGGTGGTGTGGTTGGTGTTCAACGTCGCCATTGCCTTGATGCTGATGGAGCTCGGGGTTTTCGACGTGATCGACCAGGTGCTGGGGCTCTACGCCAATGTCGCGATTGCCTGGATCGGCACGCTGGTGGCGGACCTGGTGATCAACAAGCCGCTGGGGCTGTCGCCCCGCCATATCGAGTTCAAGCGCGCACACCTCTACGACATCAACCCGGTAGGCGTCGGCTCGATGCTGATTGCGTCGCTGCTGTCGATCCTCGCCCACTTCGGCCTGTTCGGCGCGCAGGCCCAAGCCGCGCCACCTTTAGTCGCCCTCGGCACCGCACTGGGGATGGCGCCGCTGTTGGCCTGGCTGACCCGAGGCAAGTATTACATCGCACGCAATAGCGATGCCCAGTTGATTCATCCGATAGCCCCCGCCAGCCACGTGGTGTGCGGGCTGTGCAGCAACCCGTTTGAAACGGCCGATATGGCGTTCTGCCCGGCGTACAGCACACCGATCTGCTCGCTATGTTGTTCGCTGGATGCGCGCTGCGGCGACCGCTGCAAACCCCATGGACGGCTGGCCACACAGGTCGAAGGCATACTGCGCTGGCTGCTGCCCACTACCCTGGTTCCACGTCTGCATACGCGACTGGCCCACTACCTGGGCCTACTGCTGGCGTTGGTGCTGCTGCTCGCCGCGGCCCTGGCCTTGATCTACATACAGGCCGCCCAGGGTTTACCGTATTCGCAAACCTTATACCAGGCGTTCTTCAAGGCGTTCCTGACCCTGTCGGTCCTCGCCGCCGTGCTCGCCTGGTGGGTGGTACTGACCCGCGAAAGCCGGCGCGTCGCCCAGCAAGAGTCTGACCGCCAGACCCTGCTGCTGATGCAGGAAATCGACGCCCACAATCTCACCGACCAAGCCTTGCAACAAGCCAAGGAAGCCTCCGAAGCCGCGAACGCCGCCAAGAGCCGCTATATCACCGGGCTGTCCCACGAGTTGCGCACGCCGCTGAACAGCATTCTGGGGTTCACCCAGATTCTGCAACGTGACAGCGCCATGCCCGATCAGCATCAGGACGCCCTGGCAACCATCTTGCGCAGCGGCTCGCACTTGGTCTCACTGATCGACGGGTTGCTCGACGTCGCCAAGATCGAAGCCGGCAAGCTGCACCTGGAACTGACCGAAATCCCCTTCCCGCAATTGCTCCACGACCTGGAGCACATGTTCACGCCCCAGGCCCGGGACAAGGGTCTTCACTTTCGCCTGGACTGCGTGGGCAAGGTCCCGGCGGTGGTGCGCGGTGACGAAAAGCGTGTGCGTCAGATCCTGATCAACCTGCTGGGCAACGCAGTGAACTTCACCGACAGCGGTGAGGTGTGCCTGCGCGTCAGCTACAGGCGTGAGACCGCCAACTTCGAGATTATCGACACCGGCATCGGCATTGACCCTGGCCAGCTGGAGCGGATTTTCCAACCGTTCGAACGCGGCGACCTGATACGGCAGGACAAGGGCGTAGGCCTGGGGCTGACCATCACACGCATGCTCACCTCATTGATGGGCGGCGAGTTGCGGGTAACCAGCGAACTGGACAAAGGCACCTGCTTTCAGGTGCGACTGTTCCTGTCCCAGGTGCGTGCACCGCAGGCCGTGGTGCATGTGGAACACGACATCGTCGGTTATCAGGGCGAGCGCCGGCGCATCCTGGTGGTGGACGACCACGTGGACCATCGCAAGGTACTCAGCGGCCTGCTCACGCCACTGGGTTTTGACGTGGTGCAGGCGAGCAACGGCCAGGATGCGATTCGCCAGGTTGCACTGCTGGCGCCAGACCTGATCCTGATGGACCTGTCGATGCCGACCCTGGATGGCTATGAAACCAGCCGGCTGATCCGCCGTAATGCGCTATCCACCGCGCCGATTATTGTGATTTCCGCCAACGCCTTTACCGACGACCGCGAGCGCAGTGTCAAAGCCGCCTGCAACGACTACCTGGCAAAGCCGGTACGCACCCCGGAATTGCTCGGGTGCCTGCAGCAGCATCTGGACCTGCAATGGCTGCGGCGCACCAGGAGCCTGGTGCCACCGCCGCCCCCTAGCGTACTGCCCAGCGCCGCAGACCTCGCCGCCCTCACTGAACTCAGCAACATGGGTTATGTGCGCGGCCTGCACGCCAGACTCGACACCATCCTTGAACAGCACCCCGACACCGAGCCTTTCATCACCAAGGTGCGTGGGTTGCTCAAGAATTTTCGCCTGGATGAACTCAATCGAACCCTGAAGGAGGCCGAAGATGAATGCCCTCACCCGCAGCACTGAACCCGGCGTGGTGCTGATCGTCGACGATACGCCAGACAATCTGGCCATGCTCTCGGATGCTCTGGACAACGCAGGCTACCTGGTACTGGTGGCCCTTGATGGCCTCAGCGCACTGAACCGCGTGCAACGTCGGCGCCCGGACCTGATCCTGCTGGACGCCATGATGCCGGGCCTGGACGGCTTCGAAACCTGCCGCCGGCTCAAGGCGCAACCCGAAAGCGCCGACATCCCGGTAGTGTTCATGACCGGGCTGACCGACAGCCAGCACGTGGTGCAAGGTTTTGAAGTGGGTGGCAGCGACTACGTGACCAAGCCGATCCAGACCGAAGAAGTGCTGGCGCGGGTGGCGGCGCATTTGCGTACATCGCGCATTTTATTGTCGGCACGCGCGGCGTCACAACCACCCGCTCAGAGCCTGGACGACGAGCCTGCGCACAAGGTGCTGTCGGCACGCTTCCAGCTCACAGGTCGCGAAGTCGAAGTGCTGCGCTGGGTGGCCTGCGGCAAAACCAACCGCGACATCGGCACCATTCTTGATCTGAGCCCACGCACCGTGAACAAGCATCTGGAACATGTGTATGTGAAGTTAGGTGTAGAAACTCGTACCGCGGCGACCTGCGTGGCCTTGTCGGCCATAACCGATTCTCGCAACAGTGCTCCAAGGTAAGCCACGATAACCAGACGTAATTCTGGATTAGTTCCAGGAGCGTTTCGTCCATGACATGGCCTGGTGGATAAAAGTGGAACGATAGAAACTACTCTGGATTTTCACCCCTCCCACCCAAGCAATTTCAACCTCGCTGACACCACTCGGATTGAGCAATTACAGGATGTCAGGTCGAATTAACAAATATTAGGTTGCATGCACGCCGTAATACAACTGGGCATCGTACTCGTTGCGGTGTCAGCCAAATATCAGACGCTATCAATATATGGACGGAGTATGCTGCTTGGAGGGCATGAGCCGATTGATTGTAATCCCAGCTGTACACGCAGCACTACGCTGAATCTCACGAACGCCCTCAGCCATCGGACAGTCAGATGAGGTGGGCAACTGATTGGAGGGTTCCTACTTACTCATACCTGCTCCTTTACCGCCAACTGACTGCGGATATAGAAAAACTGCTTCTACTTATTGTCACTTCATTAAAAAGGACCCGGCTGCCCCAGCAAGGGGGTGTTGGTAACAATCGTATCTGCCGAATGGAGCGAACCGCCAACAGTTACAGATATTGATGGTCAATCAACAGCAGGGCGTGGTTGTCTGCGGTCAATAAAGGGTCGTTAGCTGGAACCTGGTTGTTTTTCATCTGAGCGCTCCCCGTCTCGGGCGGAAGTGGAGGCTGCCTGTCGCAACACAGCCTCCACACCTGGGCTTACTTGCCCTCAGCCAACGCGTTGTAGCTGGTGAACAGGTTGCGATAGTCCGGGATGTGGTTGGAGAACAAGGTCCCCAGGCCTTCGATATCGTTGCGCCAGTCGCGGTGCAACTCATAGGCCAGGCCAAACCAGGTCATCAACTGTGCGCCGTTGGTGGTCATGCGCGCCCAGGCCGATTGCTGGGTCAGTTCGTTGAAAGTGCCGGAGGCATCGGAAGCCACCAACACGTCATAACCTTTAGCCAGGGCCGACAGTGCCGGGAACGCCACGCACACCTCGGTCACCACGCCGGCGATGATCAGTTGCTTCTTGCCGGTGGCCTTGATGGCCTTGACGAAGTCTTCGTTGTCCCAGGCGTTGATCTGACCAGGGCGGGCGATGTACGGCGCGTCCGGGAACAGGCCCTTGAGCTCCGGCACCAGCGGGCCGTTGGGGCCGGTTTCGAAACTGGTGGTGAGGATGGTCGGCAGCTTGAAGTACTAGGCCAGGTCAGCCAGGGCCAGGACGTTGTTCTTGAACTTGTCGGGCTCGATATCGCTGACCAGTGACAACAAACCAGCCTGATGGTCAACCAGCAGCACAGCTGCGTTGTCTTTGTCCAGGCGAACGTAGGGTTTAGACATTATGATGCTCCTAGTAATAAGGTGCTCCCCGAAATGGGCCGCACCGGGAAAGGTCCGTCGAATTTACTTGCGCTGGGAGTCAAGCTTTTCGTGGTTATTTACCAATTCCTGCACTTTGATGTAGCTCTCGATCAGCAATTGATAGTGCGGCATGGCCTGGGGATAGACGTTCGCCCACTTCTGGGCATCCGGACGGTTCTACGAACCTTACAGCTCCGACAGAATACCTTGTAGCCTACGTACACGGCGGCAATGGAGGGGAACGCCAGATACACACTGGTGAGGATGCCAGCAATGATCAGGGTCTTCTTCCAAGTGGCTTTGACGGCAGCACGGATTCAGGGCCTGTCCCAGGCATTGATCTCGCCACCGCGGGAATACCATTGGCTCTATGCCTCGCCAAGTCCCTTTCACTTGAGTTGGCGCAGTTTGCGACCGACCGCAGCTAGTTCTCGGATGACCGGCAGGAATTCGCTACCCAACTCCGAAAGCGCGTACTGGGCGGTGGGCGGAGAAGTATCCATCTGCTGTCGAGTCACTATGCCTTGTGTTTCCAGTTCGCGCAGGCGCTTGCTGAGGATTCTCGCGGAAATTCCCGGCAGATCGGTACGTAACTCTCCGAAACGGCGAGGGCCGGCGCTCAGGCTCCAAATGACATTGGGGGCCCAGGCTCCGCGCAACATCGCCAGTGCATCTACGAGCGGGCAGGTTGCCGGTAGTTCGACCTTACTTTTGCGCAATGGCAGTCCCATGGGGTACTCCTTGCTAGATTGCTTATGAGTGCTCTGGTTACTTTCGAGTTACCACATTATCAGTCGAGCCGCCTATCGTGCCTGTTCTTTTGTATCACGATGCAGTTAAATAAATGTCATGAATACGTGGCGTATTGATTTTTAAGTCATCCTGAGGTGTTGTCAATAATGCAACGAGACGATGTTACGTCTAGCGTTTCCATTAATGAGGCAGTCGCAATGATCCAACTTTACTACCACCTCTCACCTAACCCTAACCCTAACCAGGTTGCCCTGTTTCGCGAAGAAAGCGGTTTACGCTACGAGCTTATTCCAGTCGATCCTGGCAAAGGCGAGCAACATCTACTGAATTATATCGCTATCAATCCTGACGCCAAGACTCCGTCGTTAGTCAAGGGCGATACAGTGGCTTTCGACAGTGGTGCCATTTTGCTGTATCTGGCAGACAAGACTAGGTTGTTCCTTGCCCGCAACACTCAGCAGGTTCGAGCCCAGATGTACTCCTGGCTGAAGTTCATCGCCAGCGGAATCAGGCCTTATTCCGGGCAGGCGGTACATTTCCGGCATTTCGCTGCCGATCACAAGGACTATGCGCTGATGCGCTATGAGTTCGAAGCATGGCGTCATTGGCGAATTCTGGAAGCCCGACTTTCGAAATCACGGTACATGCTCGGTGATGAGTACACTTTGGTCAACATGGCGGTATGGGGATGGGCGCGAACTTCCCTTCTTGCTAGGCCAGCAGGCCTGGGATGAGTTGCCCAATGTCAAACGCCTAATAGACGAAATCAGCGCGCGTCCAGCTGCATAACGTGTCGAGGCATTGATGAGTCAATATTCCTTCAAGATGGGGAGCGATGAAGAATCACGCAAGGCGCTCTTCCTGAACAAACAACGTTAGACGTTTAAATTGCACGTAAAAATCTAAATATAATCAATGGATTCTGGAATGACCCGTCGTTAAAATTATTAAAACAACCGTGATCAACTTTTCGCGTGCTTGCTGGCACTTATACTAAAACACCCAGCTAGGGAGTTGATTGTATGCGTCATACTTATCGCATTGTAAAATTTGATAAATGTTCATTCATCCTGACTTCGGTCGGCATCGTTCTTTCCGGACCAACAATGGCGACAAGCAATCTGAGCGATGAAAAGGCTGTCCTGGAGATGGGGGAAATACAGGTCACAGGGGAGCGTAAGGATCCGTACCGCGCGATCAAGCCCAGCTCAGCAAAATACACTGAGCCGCTTCGCGATACGCCGCAGACCATTACAGTCATTCCACAGCAAGTTATCGAAGAACAGGCTTTGCTGACCTTGCGTGAGGTTCTCAGCACAGTTCCGGGAATTACTTTTGGGGCGGGCGAAGGAGGCGGAAACTATGGCGACAGCGTGTATATCCGAGGTTTCTCCGCGCAGAGTGACATCTACATAAACGGCGTGCGCGACAGCGGCGAATATACCCGCAGCGATCCTTTCAACCTTGAGCGGGTCGAGGTGACCAATGGTGCGAACTCTGTGTATTCTGGGGCGGGCTCGGTTGGCGGCACCATCAACCTGGTAACCAAGAGTGCCCACGAGGGTAATGCCAACAAGATCAGCATTGGCCTGGGGACCGACCAATACCAGCGATTGACCCTGGACACCAACCAGCAGCTCAACGATACGACGGGGTTTCGCCTCAACCTGATGGGCCACCGCAATGAAGTGTCCGGTCGCGACAAGGAGAACTTCAAGCGCTGGGGAGTTGCGCCGTCGCTTGCCTTCGGCTTGGGTACTCCAACGCGGGCGGTGATCAACTACGTGCATCAGGAGGACAAGAACATTCCGCAGTACGGCTTGCCGATCTACAACGGCAAGGTGCTGAACGGAGCTCACCAGGACAATTATTACGGTTACAGCAATATCAATACTCAGGAGATCGAAGCTGATAGTCTGAGTCTCAATCTCGAGCACGACTTTTCCGATACGATGTCGATCCGCAACCACACCAGCGTCGCGCAGGTTCAGCAGCTCAGCCGCACCTCCAGCCCCGAAGGTACCTATTGCCTCTCAGACACCGGACTCACTCCAGCGGGCGAAGCTTGCCGCACCGGAGCTGGCACCGCGAGCAATCCTTATGTGCTGATCGCACCAGGCTATTACCGGCCAACCAACGGAGGTACACAAGGCAGCACTCGAGACACCACCAACAAGGTGTTCACCAACCAGACTGACCTAACCAGCCACTTCAATAGCGGCTTCATTGAGCATGCGCTGGTAATGGGAATGGCGTTTTCGCGGGAGGAGTCCGAGTCGCATACCGGCAGTTGGATGCGCACCCAAGAAGGCGGGGTCATTGTCCCCCCGGATAACAGCATCTCTTCGCCCAACTCGCACTGGGTGGGGCCGCATTATTTCAGTAAGACCGCTCATATCACCGGAGCAGTGGATAACCGCGCGTTCTATGTATTTGATACCCTCAAGTTCGGCCCACGCTGGGAAGTGAGTGGCGGGCTGCGCTATGAGCGTAACGAGGGCGATTCGCGCAATAATGCGATCAACGCTACGACCGGCGTGGTGACGCGAGGGCAGCGCCAGGAGAACACCGACGACTTGCTTTCCTACCGTGCCGGGATCGTTTACAAACCTGTGGAAAACGCCAGCGTCTACGTCGCCTACGGCAACACCAAGACGCCATCCCAAGCATCGGTGAATGATAGCTGTTTCAGAGCAGGGCGCAGCGGTGTGAGTACCAATAACTGCAATGCCGATCCGGAAGAGTCGGTCACCTACGAGGTTGGTGTGAAATGGGATGTGCTGGATAATGACTTATCCCTCACGGCCGCGTTATTTCGCAACGATCGCACCAACTATCGGGTAGCCAGTAGCGACCCGACCAATCTCAGTGGGGAACAGCCGTTGGATGGCAAGGCCAGAGTTGACGGCATGACCTTGGGCATGACAGGGTCGCTGACGCCTAACTGGCATGTCTTCGCCAACTACACCTACCTCGACTCTAAGGTACTCCAGTCAGTGTCCGACTACACCCGCGAACAGACGGGCATCGATACCGCCGAGGGTGCTCCCTTGACCCTTACGCCCAAGCATGCGATGAGTCTGTGGACGACCTATGACTTGCCCCATGACTGGCAGGTTGGCTATGGCTTGACCACGCAAAGTCGGCTTTACTTGGCCAGCGCCCATAACGCCCCCACGGCGCCGGGCTACACCGTGCATCGCGCCATGTTATCTTACCGGGTATCGCCTGAGCTGCTGTTACGGTTGAACGTAAATAATCTGTTCGACAAATTCTACCTGAGCCGCATCCGCAACAATGGCTGGGCGGTTCCAGGCGATGGGCGCGCGGCCATTTTATCCATGGACTACGAATTCTAAGGGAACGAACGTAGACCCTGGCGGAAATCAGCCGAATTCATGTATTGGAGTTTCAAAGTCTCAGATCGTGAGGAGCACATTATGGGGCAGGTGAACTGAAGCCCTTATCCATCCTCTCTGCTCCGAAGTTGGTGCTTGTCATAACTTCCCGAGCATCCCCTATCCACTCAGAATGATTGGCCTTGTGATCATTTTGAGTGGGTATGCTGCCTCTTGCCATCTCGCGCTTGCTAACATGCGGACCTCTTCCTAAATACGCAGCGAGACAACCTATGCAACTCTTTAGTCAAAGTTTTCGTGAAGGTGAGCACATCCCTGGCGAGTTCGCCTTCGCCATTGCAAGCGCCACCTCGCACATCGAACTGTCATATAACAAGAACCCGCACCTGTCCTGGAACGACGTCCCCGCGGGCACACAGTCGTTGCTGCTGGTCTGTCACGACCCGGATGTTCCCAGCGATGGCCGCGATGTGAACCAGGAAGGCCGGATAATTCCCGCCTCTTTTCCACGGATGGACTTTTTCCACTGGCTGCTGCTGGATATCCCCATCGATGTGACCGCGATTGCCGCGGGTTCGCAATCTAGCACCGTGACCATTAACGGCAAGCCCGGGCCGGATGCTCCCCAAGGCTTGCGCCACGGCATCAATGATTACACCGCCTGGTTCGCCGGCGACGCGCAGATGAAAGGCACCTATTTTGGCTATGATGGCCCCTGCCCGCCCTGGAACGATACCCTGGTACACCGCTATACCTTCACCCTCTACGCACTGGCCGCCCCCAGGCTCGAAGTGCGCGGGGAACTCACTGGAGCCAACGTGCTCCTGGCACTGAAGGAAGCCAAAGTGCTGGGTCAGGCGAGCCTGACCGGACGCTATACCTTGAACCCTGACGTTGCATAAACTTTGCCTGCACTGTTGAGAGTACCATGAACATCGCCACGCTGAAGCCACCGACCTCTGCTCTCGACCTGCCGGATGGCACTGGCCCTTGGCAACAGCCATCCGCGCCGCCTATCCTGCGCCGAGGGGTGTGCGGCCTTGCCCAGCCCTGCCTGCGCCGCACGCAGCACACCCCCAACTTCTTTTTCCAGGACGCGACCTTGCTGCTGGTCACATCGGGCAGGCTGGACATGCACAGCCCGACCCGCGACATTATGATCGAGACCGGCACCTCCCTGCTGCTGGTGGAGCCCGGCACCTGGGCCAATCTGCAAAAAAAACCGGCAGGCCCGGAGAAACGCTTTCGCTCGGTGTTCCTGACTTTCAGCCCCGGACTGCTGGCACGCTTCCACGGTGACAGACGATCCACTGCCCGACATAACTCCGAGCCTGTACGCAGCTTGCCACTGGATGGGGAACTCAATTCGACCTTGCGGCAGCTATGCATCAGCGTGTCGTCGCCTGATATCAGCGACGAGCGCTTGTGCTATCGATTGCTGGACCTGCTCGCCGCGCTGGCGGAACGCGGCGTGGGTTATGCCCCCCCTCGATCACCAGGCACCGCGGGGCGGGTGCGGCTGTTGCTCAGCGAAGCCCCATCCTATCCATGGACCGTCCGGGAAACCGGTCGGGCCTTAGCCATGAGTGAAGCCACGCTGCGCAGGCGTCTGACCCAGGAGCAGATGAGTTTCAATGAACTGCTAATCGACGTCCGGATGCACCACGGCCTGATGCTGATCCAAAGCACCGACTGGAACATCGGTCGCATCGCCGAGACCTGCGGTTATCTCTCGCGAGCGCGTTTCTCCGAGCGCTTCAAGAAACGCTTCGGGTATTTGCCTTCGGCGGTCAGGTAAGAGCGCGGATACCTTCTTTTGGTTGTTCCCTCTTCTCCTTGGCCTCCTTTCGGAAAAACCATTAGATATAGGGGTTGGAGAGCAATGGACCCAAAAACCAATGCAAACCCTAGTTAACGCTCTCTTTGCTCCCCCCCTGTAAGAGCTTGCAGACTTTGATTAACGAAAAGGATCTATGACTCGTCTTTTCGGGTATTTACAGCCACTACTGCCGCTGCAATCGGCTTGTCGTGCTTTATTTTCCGATCTCTGCCCCCCTATAACAACGAGCCCCGATAACACTTTGAACTACCGATCACCTCGGTAACTTAGGAAGTTACAGAATGAATTAAACTTACGAAGGTGAGGTTTGCGATTTTATAAGTGCAAACCCACTGCCCATCGCCAGATACAGACCATGCCAATGCCCCAGAACCTGAGCGTCGGCACTTTGCGCAGAACAAAAAATAGGTATAGGCTACATAATAACCTTACAATATAATACATGGCATGTATTCATGCGCATGTCGCTGACATCAGCCACGCTTAATATAACTTCTGTCAATGATGAAAAAAACTTGTTGTCAAACCGAGGACTTTACTGGCATTGATCATCTTGGTTTTGTTGTCTGAAACATCGCCAGTGCTGACACAACAATCCGGCACGTCAAATACTGTCAGTATGCCGCGCTGCTCAACCCTCTCTTCTGCCGAACGCAAACATAGAAGACCAAGCCAGAAAGTCTGTTGACCGATGCCGCAGCCACGCTGCTCTGCTCTGCTCGCGAGCGTTTGGTGAAGCGATTCTGTCGCCGGATTTGAATGCCATGGGGGCATGCTTTATGCCCAACAGGTACAGCGTCAAACAACTGGCCGATCCACGCGAGGTGTACGCCTCTCACCTGCCAGTTCGTGGCGAAACGCGTGCAGGAAGTGCAAGCTTGACTATTGGCCGTGGGATACTGCTATGAGACGGCGTCATTCTGAACTAATGTGGGCCGAGCCGGATGTAGCCGAGCTGCTCTCACAAATATGGATCCGTTCTCAGTTTCAGACTGCCCAGCATGAGCAGCCCAGGGCACCGAAGAAGCCTTTTAGATCCGATACCGGGGTGTTGGATGCCCAGGCACGTGCGTGATCATGGCCGTGTAGGCCGCAGGCACTGGCGCAGCCGCACGAGGCCACCGCCTGCGCACGCAATGGCGCCAATGAGTTCTTACCAGCCCCATCGGGCTCACCCCAAGCGCCATAGCCCTTGAAAGTGCGCGTCGGCGACCAGTCGGGCATTGCCGGCGGGAGCGGGTTATCGTCCAGAGTCAGGAACTCGCCAGCGCCATACACAATACGGCCACCGACAACCGTCAGGTCCGAGGTCAGGAAGGAAATTTCGTCCTCGGGGACGTTGAAATAATCCTTGTTCGGCACAATCATGTCGGCGAACTGCCCCGCCTGTATGCGACCGCGCTTACCCTCTTCGTTCGAGAACCAGGCCACATTCTCGGTCCACATGCGCAGCGCTGTCTCACGGTCAAGCAAGTTGTGCTGCGGGTACAGATTCAGGCCGCCCACTGTCTTGCCAGTGATCATCCATGACAATGATACCCAAGGATTATAAGACGCTACACGCGTGGCATCGGTACCGGCCGAAACCTTAACGCCCTTTTCAAGAATCCGCTTGACCGGCGGGGTCGCCTCCGCGGCACGATTGCCATAGCGTTCGACAAAGTATTCACCCTGGTAGGCCATGCGGTGCTGCACCGCGATGCCACCACCCAGCGCCGCGATGCGATCGATGGATTTCTCAGAGATCGTTTCGGCATGATCAAAGAACCAGTTGATACCCTGCAGAGGGATGTCCTGGTTGACTTTTTCGAACACGTCCAGCGCACGGGTGATGGTTTCGTCGTAGGTCGCGTGTAAACGCCATGGCCACTTGTTCTGCGCCAGAACGCGCACCACTTCTTCCAGCTCGCCTTCCATCTGCGGCGGCATGTCCGGACGCTCGACGCGAAAGTCCTCGAAGTCTGCAGCCGAGTACACAAGCATCTCGCCCGCGCCATTATGGCGAAAATAGTCGTCGCCCTGCTTGTACTTAACCGAGGAGGTCCATTTGAGAAAATCCTCTTTCTCCTCCTTGGGCTTCTGAGTAAATAGGTTGTAGGCAATACGCACTGTGATCTGGTCTTCATCAGCTAATTTCTGAATCACTGCGTAGTCGTCGGGGTAGTTCTGAAAACCACCACCAGCATCAATCACCCCCGTGACGCCAAGACGGTTGAGCTCACGCATGAAGTGGCGGGTGGAGTTGACCTGATAATCGAAAGGCAGCTTAGGGCCCTTGGCAAGGGTCGCGTAAAGGATTTGTGCATTGGGCCTGGCCAGCAACAGTCCAGTCGGATTACCGTTACTGTCACGAGTGATTTCCCCTCCGGGTGGCTGTGGTGTGTCGCGTGTGTAGCCCACCGCACGCAATGCGGCACCATTAAGTAGCGCACGGTCGTACAGGTGCAGCAGAAACACCGGAGTGTCAGGAGCGATGGCGTTGATCTCGGCGAGAGTCGGCAGTCGTTTCTCAATGAACTGGTGCTCGGTAAAACCGCCAATTACTCGCACCCATTGTGGTGCGGGGGTCACAGCCACCTGACGTCTGAGCATGTCCATGGCATCGGCCAATGATCGGACGCCGTCCCAACGCAACTCCAGATTGTAATTCAGTCCCCCACGCACCACGTGAGTGTGGTTGTCGAACAGACCGGGCAGCACGCTTCGACGCTTGAGATCGATAGTCCGAGTGCCTGAATTGACCAAGGTCAACACCTCGGCATCGGTGCCCACCGCGACAAAACGGCCACCCTTGATTGCCACTGCACTAGCTACTGGATTTCGACGATCAAAGGTGGTGATCTGACCATTATAAAAAATGATGTCGGGCGTGGAGTCAACCATAGCAGTTCCTTGCCCCATGGCTTCTGCAGATGAAGTGCGGCCAAGTAGACTGCTCAGTGCCACAGAGGATGCCAATGTAGCAGCAGCGCCCAGGATATCTCGACGAGATGGCATAGGAAAAAGCCCTCACAAGGTGGATATAGCTACTAGCGTTCGACCATCGCGGTGGCAGTATCTGAATTGGCCGCGACATGGGACCACCGGCTACATTTTTTCGTAGGTGTTTGTTCTTGCTCTTGTGACTCTTGCAGTGCCGACCTAGCGTCATTGCGATGACGCAACTGCCCTGGCACGAGCTCACTCGCTTGGGGGCTTTCTTTCATTCTTTTCATGGAGGGCACTGACAGCGGTGCCGCCCAATAACTGCTTACCAACCGGTATGACCTGCTCACCCAACAAAATGCCCAACAGCCCCACCAGCGCAATCAGAGGCGGTGCCGGAGAGTGCACGCTCAACAGGCTATAGAGAATGCCCACCAATAACCCGGCCCCTATGGATAAAGCATACAATTTCATGGCATACCTCAACTCAGAGACAGACAGAAGAAACTCACCGCCTCTCATCACCAATCTAGACGAGATAAAGCAAAGACACTTACGCCGGCCGGTTCCGCGATTGCACTACTACCTGACGCACAGAGCAGCCTTGATTCAGCTGACTCCGGCCAATACATTCGCAGTGCTGCAGTCACTGGCACTATAGAGCGACCTGCTCGAGACGATCAATATAGTACTTATGTGCCCCGCAGGACGTCCCACCAGAGGCATCGGTCACCAGATAGATGTCGTAATCGCCCCGGGGTTCTCCTTAAGTGAGCTGAAGGAGCGAAACAAACGAAGCAATAACAGCAATACCAAGTGTTTAAGCGTGGTAGAGGGCAACATACAAGCCCCTCCATCGACGTTTTTTAGCTTGTTTACTTGACCAGCTTGAGAGCCAGTTGCGCAACATATTGGCCTTGGTGTTGGGCAATACCTAGTTCACGGGCATCAGGTTGACGTGAGCCATCGCCACCGGCGATGGTCGAGGCGCCATAAGGCGTACCGCCGCTGACAGTGGAAATGTCGAACAAGGCTGGCGAACTGTAGCCGATAGGCACGATGATCATGCCGTGGTGAGCCAATGTCGTCCATGTGGACGTAATGGTCATCTCTTCGCCACCACCGGTCCCAGTCGAGGTGAATACGCTGGCCAGTTTGCCAACCAAACCGCCCTTGGCCCAAAGGCCGCCGGTCTGATCTAAGAAGTTGCGCATCTGACCTGACATATTGCCGAAGCGGGTCGGAGTGCCAATGATGATCGCGTCGTAATCGCCCAGTTCATCTGGCGTTGCAACTGAAGCAGTCTGACCTTCTTTACCATGGGCTGCCTTGAAGGCTTCCAGGTCCATAGTCTCTGGTACGCGCTTCACGGTGACCTCGACCCCTGCTACGCTCCGAGCGCCTTCCGCCACACTTTTAGCCATCGTTTCGATATGACCGTACATCGAATGATAAAGAACCAATACCTTAGCCATGTGTACTTCCTCTTGAGTTGTGTTTTGAACTGACTCGCTCGTCAAAGCTTTGATCAGGTTAGTTATCCATCTCACCATTTCACCCTGCGCCAAATGTGATTTTTCTATAATCCATTCAATTACCCTTAGATTAATATGTTAAAATGTTGTCGTTTATGTTCAATAAAATCGATAAGTTCACTCCACTGTCTCCGCAAGGCAGAACCCTTTGTTCGACAGCTTCTCAGGTACTACGGACGTGTCCGACTTCTCAGCGGCGTGGACAGCAGGGTTACGGCTTTTGGCCTTTCCTGCTCCGCCCGGTGCCTGCGCACCGGGCACCGCTGAGATCTGCCAGTTTCTGTGCGAAGGACTTCCCGACGTGCACAGGGTCTCCGACCGCGCGGGATCAGAGCATTACTGGCGTATAACGCCATGCTCCGTATTGCCTTCTGCTTCGCATAACTGCATCAGCATCCCGGATTTCTGGGCTCAATGGCTGTACCGCAGATGTGGGCAAATGGGTTGACTACGAGTTCATGGTGGGCGACGAGGAAAACCACAACGTCGACGATGTACAGGCGCCCGGCACACGGCTGATTTCCCCCCCACGGTCAACTTCGCCAATGGCATTCACTCAACGGTTGGCATGCCTTTGATAAGCGATGGTCGATGGGCGCTGAACTGGTCTATGGACGCCAGTCCGCGATGGCAAGGCCGAAACCGTGGACATCGTCACCGGGCCAGGCTTCGACGGGGCCTCCTGGTGGGGCGTCAACAGCGTACTGACCTACCAATCACGTCCTGACCTGGCATTTTCTCTGCGAGCTGAACACTTTCGTGACCGCGACGGCTTTGTACTGTTCCCCACCAGCACCGCGCGGGGCGACTTCAACGCCCTGACCGTTGGCTTTCGCTGGGATGTCAGCAAAAACCTCAGCCTGCGTCCCGAACTGCGCTACGACTGGTTCGAGCCGCTTGAACACGATCGCCTATACGGCAACGGCCGCGACCGCACGCAACTGACCGGGCTGGTTGAGGCACTGGTTTATTTCTGACCCCTCCCTTGTGCGTCGGCTGCGCAGCACGAAGAGGAGCCTCAGCCTCATTGGATGGCCGAGCTTCGCTAACGCAATAGGCTGCTCAACGTCGCCTGCATGTTCTGCATGCTGACCTGCCTGTTCGTCAGCTCGGTTATGTTGCCGAACTACCTGACTGACTACCTGCATATAGGTATGCAACAGATGGGGATCGTCATGTCTGCCATCGGTTTCGGTGGTTTCTGCGCCATGATGGTAATGCCTGCCGTCGAGGCGCCGGCTCTGTCTTGGCTATCGATCATCTATTTCAAGACGTACTCCCGATAATCCGTATAGCCTTCGGCGCCCTCACCGCCGTAGATCAGGTCCATCCGTACATCCGTCAGGGGATAGCCATGGCGAATGCGCGCGACTAAATCCGGGTTAGCGATAAAGGGACGGCCGAACGATACAAAGTCGGACCTTCCACTGGCGATAGACTGCGCGGCGCCTTCAGCCGTATAAGCGTTGTTTGCCAACCAGGCCCCCGAGAACAGGCTGCGCAGCTTGGCATAGTCGAAGCCGTCGGGCCGAGGGGCGCCGATGTCTCCTTCGATCACATGGACATAGGCCAATCCCAGGCTATCGAGGCGTTGAATAGCATGCTCCATGAGTCTCTGCGGGTCGGAGTCACTGGCATCGCTGACCGGGTCAGCCAGCGATAGCCGCACGCCTGTACGGCCCTTCCCCACAACCGAGGCTACCGCTTGAGCCACCTCATACAGGAAACGCGTACGCCGTTGCAGATCGCCCCCCCATTCGTCACTGCGCTGATTACTGCCATCACGCAGGAACTGGTCGATCAGGTAACCGTTGGCACCGTGAATTTCCACTCCATCGAACCCCGCATCCATCGCACACAAAGCCGCATCCCGATAATCGTGTATGACCCGCAGAACTTCCCGGGACTCCAAGGCGCGCGGCGCGGATACCGCTTCAAATCCCTGGGCTGTAAAGGTGCGGGTGTTGGCCTGGATCGCTGATGGCGCGACCGGCGCCTTCCCGCCCTCTTGCAGGCTGACATGGGAAATCCGGCCGACGTGCCACAACTGCAAGGCTATCTTTCCACCCCGGTCATGTACCGCCTGGGTGATCGACTTCCAGCCCTGCACCTGTTGCTGCGTATGGATTCCCGGGGTATTCACATAGCCTCGTCCTTCGAGCGATATCTGGCTGGCTTCGGCGATAATCAATCCGGCGCTGGAGCGCTGGGTGTAATACTCGCGCATCAACGGCGTGGGAACACCTTCAGGGTTACAACGGGCGCGTGTCATAGGTGCCATGACAATGCGATTGCTCAACGCAATATCGCCAACGACGATGGGCTCGAACAAGGTATCGATTGAACTCGTTATATCGGTCACAACTGCATCTCCTCGTTGTTCGTTTGCTTGATAGTTCCAGGGCTCCTGGCCAAATGACACTAACGTTGAACCACGATTCAAGGTCAAGCGTTACTCGTGGGACGTACGCCGTGTGCGGGTGATATCGGTATCTCAAACTCGCAACGAGACACTCTGAAAATTTCAAAGCCCTCGTTTTCGGACCCGCCTAGAGGTTCTGCGCCATGTTATTTGGCATTGACAGATGAGCCAAACCGGTTCACCTTTTACCTATAAACTTCAATGCACTCAATTAGAACTTCATAGGCGCAGATGACTGGGTGACGGCCATTCCATATCAACGACTCTTGTAATATTGAAGATAAAGAGACCATTCATGGGGCTGATATTACGCAAGAACAAAATCGAGCGGCCAACCAACTGTCCGCTGACGGATGTAGTTGACCTGCTCAGCAAAGCCTGGGCGCTGGCCATTATCTGGAACCTGAGCATACTGCCTCGCCGTTTTGGCGAACTGCGCCATGACCTGCCAACTATCTCTGCACGTGTCCTAAGTATCCGACTGCATGAACTTGAGGCTCGAGGCTTGGTGGTACGACAACCGATGCAAAGTCCTCCGCCTTCTTCCCAGTATGTTTTGTCAGCGCTGAGTCAGGACTTTTTACCTATTCTCAACGACCTCACTAAAATCGGGCACCGGTTAACCAACATGACTCCAGAATATAACGAGTTCAGCTGATATCACGTGTCAAGCCACAGGGGTTTAAAGTGAACCCCGATTGAGGAGCAAACGATGCGAATAGGTGAAATAGCGAATCAGACCAACATCAGTGTCTCAACGATAAGATTCTATGAAAAACAGGGAATTATCGACAGCCCTACACGAAAAGGTAATGGTTACAGGTCTTATGATGAAAGCACTGCAGTGCATCTAGAGAAGATAAAAATGCTCACGAATATTGGTTTCTCCCTGAGTGAAATCAAAAAAATCAATGATTTCATCAAGGTCTGCCATACCGCCGAGCGAGGCAAGCACCCCGACGTACTCATACTCCTGGAGAAGAAATACAAGGAGATCAACGTTGAGCTAGACAACCTGAACAAGGCCCAAGCAATCATCTACGACTTCATCAACCATATAGTATAAATGCCATACGAACCTCTGCTGACCGGCCCAACAAGTAAAAACTCACCTATACGCATCTACAATACCTCTTAAACGCTCTAGCTCGGAAATCAACAATAAAACCCTCGCAGGAGTAACTGAATTATAATACTCCAAAGTCCTCGCAACGGCATCTCGCTCTCCCCTCGAACGACTAGAGCGCACTAATGCCTCCGCCAGGACTTTAATATCTGCCATTTCATTGGCTACATCGCCCAACATAAAGCACGACCCATCTCAATTCAAATGCGGAAATAGCGCCTTACGTGTCTCATCATCAATATCTGATTTGAACGAGTATTGGGTTTTTAACGCTTCGACACGCTGAGCCGCCGGGCGTGCACTTATTTCATCGAGCAAGCGTTTGACATTCGGCAACTCATCCCATGCATGTTCCCCCAGCACAAATGGAACCGCCCGCGCCCAACCCCATACAGCCATATCCACCAGACTGTATTCATCACCGAGCATGTACGGCATTTGCGAAAGTCTCGCTTCCAGAATTCGCCAGTGCCGCCAAGCTTCGAACTCATAACGATTCAGTGCATAATCCTTGGGCTCTGGTGCGAAGTATCGAAAGTGTACAAGCTGCCCAGAAAACGGACCAATACCACTGGCGACGAACATCAACCAAGAGTACATCTGCGCCCGTGTCTGGTCAGTGTCCGAGCCAAGGAACCTACCCGTCTTTTGTGCCAGATACAACAAGATCGCACTGCTATCGAACAATACGGCATCGCCATCCAGTAGAGCGGGTGTTTTAGCATTAGGGTTTATAGCAATGTAATCGGGTAAATGCTGCTCTCCCCTTCCTGTATCAACCGGAATCAACTCATAAGACAGCCCCGCTTCCTCTAAAAACAAGGCGACTTTTGCAGGGTTTGGCGAAGGATGATAATAAAATCTCATTCAAAGCTACCTCACTCAAGTGATAGACCACGCTATACCAAACAATCAATATGGATAGTTGGCAAGCTAACTTCTTACGTTAGCCACATTAGCGCAATCAATAAGAAATAACACCCGGACAGACTCTCCTTATATCAAATTCCAGTTACTCGAGGGTTACTTAAACCTCGCGCTCAGCCAGGCTTTCCATGGCATCAAGCAATGAGGAACCGCAATCCGTAGGAGACTACCGCCATGGTCAGCACACCGACCATGTAGAGCCCGATTGCCCAGGCCGTTTCGGGCTTGATGCGCAGTCGCTTCAACAGGGCCTTACTCGCTCCCGGCACTGACCGGTGGTTTGCGCCGGAACGTCCAGTACACGTAGATGGTGTTAGCCAGCACCATCGGCAGCATGATCACAACCCCGGTCATCAACAGTTGCTGACTGCTGGAAGGCGCCGAGGCCTCCCAGATGGTGATGGAGTACGGAACAATGTACGGCCATACCGTAATGACGATACCCACCAGGAATAGCGCCACCAACAGCATCGAGAAAGCGCGTGCACGCCCCTGTTCGTTGGCAATGGAGCACCAACTGATCAGCCATAATGCAACCGCCAGGGCACCGAATACGACCGACAGGATGGGGGTCTCGCGCCACGTCTGCCCTGCCCGGCTGTCGGTGTACAGCACCCAGGTCACCACAGCGCAAGCCAGCGCGGCAAAGGCCAGCATGGACGCCTGCATTTGCCAGGCCGCCCTCTGCTGGAGGCGGCCCTCTGTTCGCCAGTTGAGTCAGGCGGCCCCCAGCATGGTGTAAGCCACAGCAGTCAAAATGGCGATCATGATGCCGAACACACTGAATACCGACACTTCGCCAGCGGACTCCATGCCATTAATTGGCACTCCGCTGAGCACGCCCCCGAGCATGAGCCCCTGACACAGACTCGCGATAACGGAGCCGCTAAAGAATGCGTAATCCCAGTACCGCCGGTTGCGCGTGGCCTGGGCACGAAACTCGAAGGACACGCCGCGAAAACCCAGCGCCAACAGCATAATCATCACCGGCAGGTAAAGCGCCGGCAAAATGGTGCTGTAGGCCAGCGGGAAAGCCGCCAACAGCGTCACCCCGAGCAGGATCAGCCACGTTTCATTGCCGTCCCAGACCGGGGCAATAGACTCCACCATGGCGTCCCGCTCCGTTTCATCGAAGGTTGTCAGCACCAAATTGCCAACCCCCAGGTCGAACCCATCCAACAGTACGTACATGATGAGAGCAAACACCACCACTGTGGCCGCAAAGACTGTCAGCGTCATGACCGTTCGCCCTCGGTAGACAGGCTGCCATCCGCCGCCTCGTCAATCATAAAGCCGCGGCGGGACTGCCCGCTGACAGTGGAGTGTTCCGGTACGTTTTCAGGACCACGCTTGATGAAGCGGAGCGTGAGCGTGAGAAACGCCACCATGAAGACCAAGTACACCACGCTGAAGAGCACCAGCGAGGTCATCACCGAACTACCGGTGACCGGTGACACCGCATCGACCGTCTTGAGATGACCAAAGATGGTCCAGGGCTGTCGGCCAATCTCCGCGGTGTACCAGCCCGCGACCGTAGCAACCACGCCCGCTGGCGAGAGGATCACCATGGTCTTGTGAAACCCGCGCGAGGTAAACAGCCGACCACGCCAGCGCAGAACGATGCTGACACAGGCCATGGCAAACAGCGTTAGCCCCAGCACAAACATCAGGCGGAAGGCGTAGAACACTGGCCCCATCGGTGGCTGCAATTCACGCGGGGTTTCTTTCAGCCCCGGTACCGGGCCATCAAGGGTGTGCGAAATAAACAAGCTGCCCAAGTAAGGAATACCGAACTGCATATGGTTGGTCTGCGCGGCCTGATCGGGAATGATGAACAGCAGGTACGGAGCCGAACGCGTGGTGTCCCAGTTCCCCTCCAGCGCCTGAAACTTCGAGGGCTGATAGGGAATCATCTTCATGGCCACGGCGTCACCCACGAACATCTGCACGACGATTAACAGACTCAGCAGGCCGGTCCCGATGGAAAGCGTTTTGCGTGCGAACTCGCGATGCTGCCCCTTCAGCAAATACCAGCTGGCGACCCCCGCCACCAACAGCGAGGCGGTGATGTAAGCCGCCAACAGCATGTGCGGGAGCCGGTAAAGGTAAGACGGGTTGAAGATCACCTCTAGCCAGTCGGTGACCACATAGCGACCCTCGATGACCTCGAATCCAGCCGGGGTCTGCATCCACGAGTTAGCCGCCATGATCCAGGACGCGAAGATCGTAGTCCCCAGCGCCACCATAAAAGTGGCCAGGAAATGAATCCGGGGACTCACACGGCCCATGCCAAACAACATAATGCCGAGGAATCCCGCCTCCAAGAAAAAGGCCGAGAGCACTTCAAGGCCGATCAGCGGGCCGATCACCGGGCCCGCCAGCCGGGCAAAGGTTGCGAAGTTGGTACCGAACTGGAAGGACAACACAATCCCGGTGACTACCCCAACGCCGAAGCCCATGGCAAAAATAACCACCCAGAAGCGATAGATCCGCCGGTAGAGTTCATTCTAGTCCACAGCCATAGCCCTTCGAACACGGTAAGGAACATAGCCAAGCCAATGGAAATGGTTGGGAAGATGATATGGAAGGTAACGGTCAGCCCAAACTGTATTCGCGAGAGAAGAAGCGGATCAAATTCCATAATATTTCCCCTCAATCGCCCTGGTCGCTGGACGAGTCTACCGAAGAGTCCGTGCGCTTCCACGACAGGGCCGCGATCACGACAAACGTCACTACCGAGATCACCCCCACCGTGTCACCGAACAGGTTCAAGGCAGCACCGGCCCAGATCAGGCCGACGGGAATGCCGATCGCTACCAGCACCCCTGTCTTGACTGAGCCGGTGTTGGCACCTTTGAAATGTGGAGCCCGCCGTCGGCGACTGACTGATGAACGCTCTTCTGCCGTATTCATGGCATCCCCAGGATAGACAGTAATCGTTGATGAGGAGTGAGGCCTGAATAACATCGCTCAGCACGGCTGGACAAAGGGCTCGCCCATAGAAGCTTGCGACTTTGCTTGTTATCACTTCACTAACGAGCGTCCAAGCACGCCATATACAGCGATATAGCGCGCCAGACTCAGGGGTTCTTTAAGAGATTCTTGTTAACTTAGCCATCTATTGCGACTTGAACCGAACAAAGTGCTGAATACATTAAGCATCCGATAATGACAAAGCCCCCTGTCTTGCTGCAACCTTATCGAGTCCCTTCTTTAAGCCCAAGAAGTTGCCACTCCCAGCGCAACCCTTGACCAAAAGCACCGCCCAACTCGGCAAAGAGTTTGGCCACATCACCGGCGGTTTCTTCACGGGACCAGTCTCGTTGCAACTCACTGATATAGACCGCTGCCGTCAGTGGTCGAGCGCCGGCTTGCACCATACGCTGAACACCCCGCTCATGACCTTCCACACTGCCCCCACCCGCGGCATCGGTGACGATATACACCTCATACCCTTCAGCCAGCGTACTCAGCACCGCAAAGCTCAAGCAGACCTCAGTCCACAAACCCGCAATCACCAGCTTTTTCTTGCCGGTTTTCTCCACCCACTTGCGCACCCGTGGGTCGTCCCAGGAGTTCAGGCTGGTGCGGTCGATCGGCTGCTGTTCGGGAAACACCCCCTGCAATTCCTGGAAAATCTCCTGGCGTTCGGCGTAGGCGGTGGTCAGCAGCGTCGGGACATTGAAGATCTTCGCCCCCTTGGCCAGCAAGGTGGTGTTGGTAACCACCGTTTCTGCCGAATGAGAGCGAACAGCCAGCAGTTGGAGGTACTGATGATCAATCAACAGCAGTGCGTGATTGTCCGCCGTCAACAATGGGTCGTTGGATGGAACCTTACTCTTTGTCATCTGAACATTCCTTAATATCGGACTAAAACGGAGATTGCCGGTACTCGCACAGCCCCCCAACCTGGACTTGCTTACCTTCAGTTAACACGTTGTAGCGGGTGAACAGGTTGCGATAGTTCGGGATGTGGTTGGAGAACAAGGTTCCCAAGCTTTCGATATCGTGCATCAGTCGCGATGCAGTTCAAAGGCCCAGGAAGTTGATTAGAAGCAGCGATCGCCCCGAAAACCAGCACCAATCTGACGGTGATTTGGGCACATCTTTCTCATGATGCCCCCCCGAAAGATATTGAGGCCACATTAGTAGCCTCTACTACTGTCCGGTAGTGGTTGAATTAAGCTTCACCATCTCAAAAATGGAACGGTCCGGAGCCCCTAGTGGGTAGGCTTACAAGCTCATTGTGTAACGCTTTTCAAACTCTACCGGTGACAGCCGATTGTTCAAACCATGGCGGCGTTTTGCGTTGTAGAAAATTTCGATGTAATCGAACACATCGCTACGAGCTTCTTCCCGCGTGGTGTAAATTTTTCACTTGATCCGTTCCCGTTTCAGAAACTGGAAAAAGCTCTCGGCCACAGCAACGCACAAGAAGCATTGTTTGCAAGCGATGTTACGGATTATTACGGCGAGGCAGCATGCCTTTGAGCACCTCATCTTTCTGTACGAAGTGATGCGTGAGTGCCACGAGAACGTGCCCTCCCACCAAAGCTCCACATAGCCAAGAGATGTAGGTATGAATCGCTTTCGCCAACTCATAGAGACTTTGATCTGGATCGACCAGGGGCGGTAGTAGAAAGAGCCCCGCCACCGAGATGGGTTTATCCGCTACCGAACTCCAATACCACCCGGAGAGTGGTAAACCAATCAGAGCGACTCCGTAAAGCAACAAGTGGCCAAGCAAGGCACCCCGCTTCATCAGTGGGCTCATTGTCTCAGGCAAAACCGGCGCGGGGTGAGTAATCCTCCAAGCGATACGCACTACAATCAAAAATAGCAACGGGCTTGCCAGAGCTTTGTGCAGGAATGTCAGCTCATGGTGGGCATTGAACTCATCACGCCAGTGAGTTGCTAGGATTCCAATGAGCCAGGCGCCGACCCAGAGGAGTGCCATACCCCAATGCAACCACTTCGCAAGACTTGTGTAGTTCTGAGCTTTTGCCAAAACCTCTACCTTTTCCGGCATGATTGAGCGCATATTATTGCCTTTGAAAAAAATCAAAAAAAACGTAATTATTGCTAGAAATTATCGACTCCATCGATTCATTGGCATGCACCCAATTGCGTACCCCCATTAGCCAATGTGCTTAGAACTTGAGCACATAGGTGGTGATCAAACGTGTTTCGGTGTAGTCGGCGCCCGCCGCTCCACCACTGCCGTAGCGGGTCTTGACGTCGAAGCGACGCAACTCCAGCCCTAGGCTCTTGAAGGTCCCGGCCTGCACCACATAGCCAAGGGCCAGCCAGCGTTCGCTTTCCACGTTCTGGTCCAGGGCGTTGTTGCCACGGTCGATGCCTGTCCCGCGGAAGTAGCGAGTCTTGAACTTCAACCCCGGGACGCTCATCGCTGCGAAGTTGTAGTCATAACTCACTGACCAGGAGCTCTCATTGGGCTTGACGTAAGACACCACGGACCAGTTCACCAGGTACGGCTGGGGTGCATAGCCGTTGATGGTGGGGAAACCACTGTCACCGAGCATGCGCTGGTAGGCGACGCCAAAAGTATGGCCGCCCTTTTTCAAGGCGGTCATCAGGCCATAGGAGCGGTTGTCGATGTTTCCGTACAGCGCCTTGCCATCTTCGCGGTTATCGAAATAACGCAGGTCGCTTTTCAAGGCATAGCCGCCACCCAGGTCGAGGTCATGGCTCAGGCCGAAGTATTGCTGCTGGTAGATATCTTCCAACTGGCCGTAGAAATACGTCGCCGATAACTGTGGGGTCAGTGCATAAGTGGCACCGGCGAAGTTCAGGCCGTCGCTGCGGCGTTTTATATCCGGGCCATTAAACAGGTACATTTTTTCGCGGTCGGATGATTCCCGTGAACTGATCTGGTTGAAACGCCCGGCGGTCAATGTCCACTTATCAATGTCCTTGGACTCGATACTGACCCCATTAAATGTGGTCACCAATTGCCGGGTATCGTCGTAATACGCCACCGGCAAGGTCGGGCGGTGCTCGCCCAGCTTCAATTCGGTTTTCGAATAGCGGACTTTCGCCGCGAACGCCGCCCGGCCGTAGTCCTGCACCGGTTCGCCACGGCTGTCGTCGTAGGGGATCACCGAGTCCGGCCCGCGCCCGCCGCCGCCGTCCAGGCGGTACGCATACTGCCCGTAGAGATCGAGGGCGAACTGCACAGGGCCTTCGGTGTAGCCTGAGGCGGCCTTGAAGTCGAAACCCTGGGTCCAACTGCCGACCCGGGACTTGGGTGCATCCGTCTGGTGAAAGTCCCGGTCCAGGTAGAAGTTACGCAGGCCAAGGCTGATTTGACGGTCGTTGATAAAGTCGGCGTGGGCAAATAGCGGCGTCAGGCAGCCCAGCAGGCCGACGAACACGCAGTCGCGGGCCATTCTATTTTCAAGAGGCATCGGTGGTTCCTTTATATGCGCGCAAAACATTTGAGTGGGGCAGATCACTAATGGGTAGTTAATCCGCAGTCTTGTTTTTATAACCACTTGCTGCAAAAAGACGCATGCGTGCGGGGTACGCTTATTGTTGTTTTGGAGAACCGGACAAGTTAGTTGGCAACGATCAAGAAGCGGCCTTCGATGCGTCCCCCAGGCGATGATAGGCACGGTTGAAATACACCAGGCCTTCCTGGCTTTCGCCATTGCAGATACCCAGCACCTCGCAGTAGAAAATCGTATGGGAGCCCACCTCATGGGCCTGGGCGATGCGGCAATCGAAACTCACCAGAGACGCCTGCAAAATCGGCGCGCCACTTTCCAGGGTCACCCACTGGGCACAGGCAAAACGCTGCTCGGTGTTCATGTCACGGTTGGCAAACACCCCGGAAATCGCCTGGTGATCGGCGGTCAGTACGTTGACACTCAACACACCGTTGCTCTTGAAGTTGATATTGGACGTCGACGCCCGGTTCATGCACACCAGCAGGGTCGGCGGCTGATCCGTCACGCTGCATACCGCCGAGGCCGTAAAGCCGAAGCGCCCGGCTGCGCCATCGGTGGCGATCACCGAGACGGCGCCGCCGAGCAATGCCATTGCATTGCGAAAACCTGTTGTATCTACCATGGTCTTGCCCTCCGCCAATTCAGATGTCCAGCACCAGTTTTTTCGATTTGGCCCGCGAGCAACACACCAGGATCTGGTCATTGGCGGCCTTTTCGTCGTCGGTGAGGTAGACATCCCGATGGTCGGGCTCACCTTCCAGCACATCGCACAGACACGTCCCGCACACCCCCTGCTCGCAGGAGATTTCAATCTTGATACCGACACTGGCCAGGGCATCGAGGATGCTTTGGCCTTCTTGCACCTGCACCTGCTTGCCGCTGCGCGCGGCGACCACTTCAAAGCCCTGGCCGCTGCTATCGACCTCGACCTGGAAGTACTCACGATGGATATGGTCCTGGGCATGACCGGCCTTGGCCGCCTCACTGATGACCCAATCCATGAAGCCGGCCGGCCCGCAGACGTAGACATGAACCCCAGCGCCCGGCACCCCGAGCACCGCTTGCAGATCAAGCCGTTGCCCCTGGTCTTCGTCATCGAAATGGGTGTGTACCCGCGACGCGAATGACGCGTGCTGCAGCTCGTCAATAAAGCCGCAGAGGCTGCGTGACCGCGCGCAATAGTGCAGCTGGAATTCCCGCTCCTGGGCCTGCAAGGCATACGCCATGGCCACCATGGGCGTGATGCCGATACCACCGCCGATCAGGATCGAGCGTTGCGCATCGGCCGCCAGGGGAAACAGGTTGCGCGGCGCGCTGATCTGTACCACCTGGCCTTCGAGCAGTTGCTCGTGTACCGCCAGGGAGCCGCCGCGCGAGCCCGGATCTTTCAACACGCCCAGGCGATAGACCCGGGAATTGGCCGGGTCGCCACACAGCGAGTACTGGCGGACCAGGCCCGCTTGCAGGTGAATGTCCACATGGGCCCCGGCCTCGAAGGCCGGCAACGCCTGGCCATCAGGGTCGGCCAGGTCGAGGACCACCACCCCCTGGCCCTGTTCCTGGCGTTTTTGCACCACCACTTTCAATAATGTTTGCACGCTCATATCGGCTCGTTCCGCTGGTTATTATTGGCCAAGGCCGATCACGGTCGGCCCGTTGTCGCATCAGCGCATGAATAGCCCGCCGTTGACGTCCCAGGTCGCTCCTGTGACGAAATAGGCATCCTGTTCCGCCAGTTGCACCACCAGGCGACCGATGTAATCGGCACTGCCCAGGCGCTTGACCGGGATCGCTTCGAGCAGTTGCTCCATGCGCTCGGGCGCGACCACGGCATGCACTGCCGGCGAGTCGATCGGCCCCGGGGCGATGGCATTGACCGTCACCCCGCGTGCCGCCAGTTCCTTGGCGAAGATCTTGGTCAGGGTGATGATCGCGCCCTTGGACGCCGCGTAATGCCCACCGGTAGCAGTCCCGCCGTTCTGCCCGGCCAGGGACGCCATGTTGATGATCCGCCCATAGCCCTGGTCAGCCAGGTAAGCCCCCAATACCTGGCAACCGACAAAGGTGCCGCGCTGGTTGATGTTGGTGACCCGCTCGAACTCCTCTGGGCTGATCTGCATCAACGGCGTTGCCAGGGTCATGGCCGCATTGTTGACCAACACATGCAGGGCACCGAAACGCTCGAGGGTCGCCGCCAGTGCCTGCTCGAAATCGGCCTTGCAGCCCACGTCCAGACGTAGCGCCAACACGCGCTCGCCGCTCGGGTCCAGGCGCCGGGCACTGGCGTTTGCCGCCGCCAGGGAAAGGTCGCTGAGCACCACCGCATACCCCGCCGCGTACAACTGGGCGGCGATGGCGTACCCCAGGCCCTGGGCAGCGCCCGTCACTAAGGCTATGTATGTCATGCCGACGCCCTCACAGGATGTAACCGATACCGGCGAGGGTGTCGGTGGAGTTGATCAGGTGGATCAGCTTGCGCTGGATCTTGAAACTGTCGCCGTCACGCAGCAGCTCGAACGTGATATCGGCGGTGTAGTGCTTGAGCACGTCCTTGCGGCATTCGCGCAGGTTCTGTGCGCAGCGCACGGTGACGGTTTTGCCGTCATCGGCGAGCAGGCGAAACCGTGACAGCGTGCGCACGGTGCGCGCCCGTGGCGTGGTGGAAATCGACTCGCCGCTGGTCAGGCGTGTGACCCGTAACTGGCGCATGTGATGGTCGTCATAGGCATAGTTGAGGGTGTTCTCAAAGTCGGTTTCCAGCGGGTCGATGGGGATGATGTAGGTCGCATCCTGGGTCCAGATCGCCAGCCATGATTCAAACTCACCGTGATCGAGCATGTCCGCTTCTTGCCAGATAAAGGCGCTGGCCTGGTTGAGCAGTTGTAGGTTGATCATCACTGGGTCTCCTGGGCCGACATCATTTTTTTCCACTGCTGATAGCCGGCGCGCATGCCGGTTTCGGCGCTGACATCACTGACCAGGCCATCGGCGCTGGCCTGCTCGCCCGCCAGGCCGCGATTGAGCATGACCCACAGGTCGGTGCCGGCGCTGGCGCCCTTCTGCACCCGCTCCCACGCCTCGGAGTCGTCTGGCGTGCCAAAGCCCATCGGCCCCTGGAAGTGCTCATGCAGGCGCAAGCGGTAGCGGTTGGCGACCGCCGGGCCGCCGTCCATGGTGATCACTGCGTGGTGGATCTCGGTCTCGTCCACGGCAATCGGTTGCAGCACCCGGAAGAACGCCATCGAGCACGCGATGTTGGGGAACAGATTGAGGTTGAACCCCGAGCCGCCCACGGCGCGGACGATGCGCCGCACTGCTTGCTCGTCATGCCCTTCTTCGCGCAGTTGCCCGGCCAGTTCTTCGAAACGCGCCGGGATCGGCAACTCAAGGTTGGCTTCCAGGTCGATCAGGTCGGGGATCATCACCATCACGCTATGGCCGTTGCCCAGGTCCTCGACATAACCGCTGCCGCCGACAAAATTGAGCATTTCTTCGGTCTGCTTATCCACCGACGACAGGAACGACTTGTGCACCAACGGGAAGTGGTAGGCGTCAGTGGTGTTTTCCAGCTGGATTTTCCAGTTGCCGGGGAAGCGGAAGCGGTGTTCACCGGCGACCTTGATCGGATAGCCACCGCCCTGTTTCATAAACAGGTCCATCCATTTTTTCGCCGCGCCGAGAAAGTCTTCCAACGGCTCGATGGCGTCGTTGAAGGTGGCGAAAATCATCCCCGCGTATTGCTCGACCCGCAGGCTCACCAAGGGGTGCTCGCCCTTGTCCAGCATGTCGGCGTAACTCTCCGGATGGGGCACGCCACGCAGCGAACCGTCGAGGGCGTAGCTCCAGCCGTGGTAGGGGCAGACGAAGCTGTTGGTCTTGCCCTTCTTGTGCTCGCACACCGTCGCGGCGCGGTGGCGGCAACGGTTGAGCAGCACATGGATCGCCTGCTTGCGGTCACGCACCACAATCACCGGCTGCTTGCCGACGAAGGTGGTCTTGTAGCTGCCCGCGTCGGGAATTTCACTGACGTGGCCGACCCAGATCCAGGTCTTGTAGAAAATCTTCTCCAGCTCCTGGTCGAAGACTTGCGCATCGGTGTACAGCGACGTGTGCACCCGGTCCGGCAGGACGCGTTCGGACGGGCAACTTTCAAGGTTCACGGCTTGAATCAGGTTATTCACGATGTCTCCTCGTCGACCCGCCGGGCCGACTCACTTGAATGCGGGTTTCACTCACCCGGCTTATGGGGCACCGGCAACCGGGCGCTGTGGTTCCACAGGCTCACGGGGCGGCTGAACAGGTTCTCGGTCTGGAAATGGGCGATCCGCCACTGGCCGTCCTCACACTCGAAGGTCACGCTCAGGCGTGCACTGTTCAAATGGGACGCGCCACTGGCAAAGGTCGAGGTCTGCAACATCACCCAGGCACCGCTGGCCTGCAGGCCCCGGACCTCAATCTGTTCGCTGGTCAGGAAGTGCACGTTGAGGGCAAAGTGCGCGGGCTCGACCATGTAGGTGGCAAACATCCCGCGAATGGCCGCACGCCCGTGATAGCCACCAAAGGCCTCCTGGTACTTGCTGCCCTTGCCTTCCCAGATCGCGTTGGGGGTGAACAGGCCGGCCAGTTCGTCCAGGGGCGAGTGGGCGCCCAGGTCGTCGCACAGCTGCATGTAACGGTTCATGCAGGCACGGATGGCGCTGGCACTTTCCAGGGCGTCCAGGCGTTGTTCCAGGGCTTGGAGTGAGTCGTTCATGGCCGGGCCTCAGCGCTGGATAATCAGTTCGCGGCCGGTGCGGGCCTCGACCTTGCAGTACTTCCACAGCTTGTAGGTGCCGTCCCCCACCGGGGTGCTGCGAAACAGGTTGCAAGCCGCATGCACGCTGGCGATATCCGGCACGTCCGCCAGCAGGTAGGTGGTCCAGGGGTAGCCGGTGGACGGGCCGACCATGCTCTGGTCGTCATCCATGTTGCCGAACACCTTGACGCCCGGCAGGTCATGGATGCCATTCCACATCTGGCTGAACGCCGCCCAGACTTGCAGTTGCTCGTCCCGCGGGGCGTCGAAGAAATTCTGGTTGATGCCCATGCAAAACAGCACGCGCAAGGCTTTGGTATCGCTCATTGCAGTCACCTTTTTTCTTGAGAATTGAACGTCACAGGTAGCCGGGCAACGGCTTGTTGCCGAAGAAAATCGCACCGGCGCTTTGGTAAGTCATGTCGCCCATAAAGGCGTGCTGGGTGATGACCTGGGCGTCGTTGACGAAGCGCGACAGCGGGCTGCTGCGGTACACCCCGCTCATCCCCGAGAGCATCTGCGCGGTGCGCGCCACATCAGCGGCCACGCGGGTGGCATGGGTCGACGACAGGCGCAGCAGGTTGGTTTGTTCCACCGACACCGGGTCGCCGGCGAGGATGCTGCTCCAGGCATCATCGATGGCCTGGTAGAACCAGGCCCGCGCCGAAAGCAAGGCCGCCTCGGCCTTGGCCACTTCCACCTGGGCCAGGGGGCGATCGGACAAGGACGGCGCGCCAGTCACCGAAATGCGCCCATTGGCCATGCCACTGAGTTCATCCAGTGCAGCACGCGCCACGCCCAGCCCGACCACCGACAACACCTGGGTGGCGAACGACAGCGACGGGTAGCGAAACAACGGCTCGGTCAGGCTCGACGGCCCGCCACGCACAAACGTCCACTCCTCCGGTACCACCACGCCCTCGACCACCAGGTCGTGGCTGCCGGTACCGATCAGCCCGGTCACGTCCCAGGTCTGCTCGATGCGCACCTTGTCCCTGGGCATTACGGCCATGCGTGGTAGGCCGAGCATGTCGCCATTTTTCGGGGCGATACCGACCCCGATCAACGAGGCGCCCATGCAGCCGCTGGAGAACTTCCAGCGCCCGTTGACCTCCAGGCCACCGTCGACAAACGCGGCCGGTTGCGGCGGGAAGATCCCTCCGGCGAACACCACATCCGGGCCGTTGGCGTAAACCTGCTCGATACTCGCCAGGGGCAAGGCCGAGAGGTACACCAGGCTCATGCCAAAACTCGCGACCCAGCCGGCGGAGCCGTCGGCATGGGCAATGTCTTCGACCATCTGGCAGAACTGCGCCGGCGAACACTCGTCCCCGCCAAAACGCTTGGGTACCAGGGCCCGATACACACCCAGGGTGCGGAAGCGCTCGATGATGTCCTGACTGATGTGTTTTTGCTGGTCGAACTCACCGCTACGCGCGCGCCGACGGATGTCATCCAACAGTTGCTGGAAGTCTTCACCGTCGATGATCGACAGGTCGGACCTCGGACTTTGTGCACGGAGTGCAGTCATGGAATACCTCCAAAAAGAATCAGGCTGGTTATTGTTCTAGGCGTTGCGAAATCATCAGGGCCACGGCGCACAACAACGCGTCCTGGCCTTTGCCGGCGATCAGTTGCAGGCCCATTGGCAGGCCACTCGGACCTTGCAGCGGCAGGCTCAGGGCCGGGTGGCCGGTGAGGTTGAAGGGGCGCACCAGGCGGGTCATGCCGATGGCGGCGCGGGTGTCTGCCGCCTGTGCCACTTGCAGGGGGTAATCGGGCAGGGTGGGCAAGGCCAGGATCGGGTGCTGCGCCAGGGCCGCGTCCACCTCATGGGTGAACGCTTCGCGCACCTGTTCGGCCTGCTGCAGTGCTTCGTCGCTGGTCAAGGCCGCGGCTTGCAGGCGTGCTGCGATGTCCTCGCCCAGCAGGCCGCTGGGCAGCAGGTGGCCACAGGCGTTCCAGGTCTCACGATTGATCACGGCCAGGCCCGCGTTGTAGGCCGCCTCCATGCCAGGCAGCGGCGTTGGGTGCAGGGCAAAACCGCTGCGGGCCAATGCCGCGTCGAGGGTTTGCAGGATCTGCGGGTGCGCCGTGACGGGCACCACGCCGATGCTGAGATTGGGTGGGCAGGACTGGGCAATAAACCCAGGGTCAATGACCTGCATGGCCGCGATCAACAGTTCCATGCTGGCGGCAAAGGGGCCGACACAATCGAGGCTGGAGACGCCGGGCATCACCCCCGCACGGCTGATCCGGCCAAAGGTCGGCTTGAGGCCAAACACGCCACAACAGGCGGCCGGCACACGCACCGAGCCACCCGTATCGGTGCCCAGGGCGAAGTCCACCAGCCCTGCCGCAACCGCCGCCGCCGAACCACTGGAGGAGCCGCCAGGAATCAACCCGGGGTACAGCGGGTTGTCGGCGGTGCCGCTCCAGTGGTTGATCCCGGTGGTGCCAAAGGCCAACTCATGCAGGCTGGTCTTGCCGAGAATCCGACAGTTGCCCGCGAGCAGGGCCTCGACCACTTGGGCATGTTCCTGCGCCGCTGCTGCGTTCTCCAAAGCCTGGCTGCCAGCACGGGTTGCAAAGCCTGCGATGTCGATCGTGTCCTTGACCATCACCGACAGACCACTCCCCCCCAACGCCATATGCTCGACGACGATAGTCATGCCACCTCCCGCTCAATGTTGTGACGCCTGTGCGTCGCCTGTCAGTGGACTGGACAGATCAACCCCTGCCCAACGCTTAAATCTAAAATCATAATATTTACGTGAAATGTCAATTGAATTATCTATTTTAAAATATGGGTATTTTCGGTGCACATTTCCCACAAGATGCACCGGAGCCGTGCATTTCGGTAACACTCTTGAAAACGCAAAATCCAAACGAAAAATTATAATAAGTACTTACATTTCAAATAGATAAAAAAAAACAACAACATCGACAACGCTTTACTTCTGTTTACCTGAAGCACAAAAATCTTAAAAAATACGCAGAAACGAAAAGTTACCGATTGTTTTCTTGCAACAAAAACCATCGAAATAATTCTGATTTTTTGCATATTTTTTTCGATTAAAAAACCATAAAAAACAGCGATAAAACCGCGAGCTAGCGCCTTCGCATACCGCTGGCTTGCCTCGCCCCGGAACGACAAACACAGCGACCACTGCCCGGGATAAACCCTGCTTCACACAGCTGTCCCGAATTTTTCTGGCATGCAACCTGCTATCGCCCTACTCGCCCATCAACAGCGGCTCGCGCCGTTGCGGCAACCGCCAAGGGCTCGCCTCCATCGCGCATCGCGACCGCTGTTCAAGCGGAGACGGGCCGAGGGACGGGCGCTTGCTTAGCCTTGCAATGCTTCGGAGAACTCCATGCTCTTGAAAAAAGCTGTGTCCACCTTGCTACTGAGTGCGGCCTGCGTATCCCTGGCCCAGGCGCAAGTCACGGTCGGCGTGATCACCTCGGCCGCAGGCCCGTTGGCCATGATCGGCGTGCCACAGAAAAACACCGTGGCGCTGCTGCCGACCCAGGTCGGGGACCAGGCCATCCGCTACATCGCGCTGGACGACGGCAGCGACCCGACGGCCACGGTCAAGGCCCTGAAGAAGCTGATCAGCGAAGACAACGTGGATGCGATCATCGGCCCAAGCGGCTCGCCCAATGCCATCGGAGTTATCTCGTTTGTCGCCCAGGCCCAGGTCCCGCTGCTGTCGCCCGTGGGCACCGCGGCGGTGATCCTGCCGATGACGGCAGAGAAGAAATGGGTGTTCAAGACCACCCAAAATGACGAACTGATCGCCAAGGCGCTGTTCAAACACATGGCCAGGCATCAGGTAAAAACCCTGGGCCTGATCGGCACCGCCGACCCGTATGGCGAGAACTGGGCCAAGGTAGCCACGGCGCTGGCGACCGAGCATGGGATCAAGATCGTCGCCAACGAACGCTTCCAGCGCCAGGACACCTCAATCACCGGGCAAAGCCTGAAAGTGCTCGCTGCACGCCCCGACGCGGTGCTGGTAGCCGCGCCTGGCAGCCCGGCCGTAATGCCCCAGGCCACGCTGTTCGACCAGGGCTACCGTGGCCAGGTCTACCAGACCCATGGCGCCGCGCTACCGGACTTCCTCAAGCTGGGTGGCAAGAAAGTCGAAGGGACGATCCTCGCCGCCAGCCTGATGCTGGTGCTCGATGAAATTCCCGACAGCAATCCGTCGAAAAAAATCGCTGCCGACTACACCGCCGCCTACGAAAAACTCTATGGCAGCAAGCCCGCCACCTTCGGCGCCAATACCTTCGATGCCGGCCTGCTGCTGCAAGCGGCAATCCCGCTGGCTGCCGCCAAGGCCGCGCCGGGCACCGTGGAGTTCCGCCGGGCGCTGCGTGACGCCCTGGAAAGCACCCACGAGTTGGCGGGCACCCAAGGGGTCTACAGCATGACCCCGGACGACCACAGTGGGTTCGATGAGCGAGGCCGGGAGTTGATCCAGGTGAAAAATGGCACCTGGACCCTGCTCAAAGACTGAGAGTGCCCCCAATCGCCCGCTCGGCCAGCCGTGTCCGACGGGCGCCGCAAGCCTGATGACCCCGTGCAAAGAGTTGCCCTATGAATGCCCAGATAGCCTTGCTGCTTGGCCAGGACGGCATCACCAATGGCGCCATTTATGCGCTGCTGGCCTTGTCGATTCTCCTGGTGTTTACCGTGACCCGGATCCTGTTGATCCCCCAGGGTGAGTTCGTCACCTATGGCGCCCTGACCATGGCCAGCCTGCAAGCGGGCCAGCCCACTGCACTGGTCTGGCTGCTGCTGGCCCTGACCCTGCTCGATGGCGCACTCGACCTGCTCGCCTCGATCCGCCGCCCCCACGCCTGGCGCTTGCCGCGCAAGAGCCTGGTAAAGATCGCCTACGCGGCGGCGATGGTGGGCCTGGTCAACAACCTGCCGCTGGCACAACTGCCCATGGCATTGCAGGCCCTGCTGACCCTGGCGTTGGTCGTGCCGTTGGGGCCGTTGATCTATCGACTGGCCTTCCAACCCATCGCCTCGGCCAGCTCGCTGGTGTTGCTGATTGTCTCGATTGCAGTGCATGTAAGCCTGGTGGGCATGGGCCTGCTGTTGTTCGGCCCGGAAGGCGCGCGGACCCGGCCCTTCTCCGAACAAGGCCTGGAACTGGGCCCGGTGGCGCTCAACAGCCAGACGCTGTGGATTATCGCCGCGTCCCTGGGCCTGATCATCGGCTTGTTTGTGTTCTTTGAGCGCACCCTGTACGGCAAGGCCCTGCGCGCCACGGCAGTGAACCGCATGGGCGCACGCCTGATGGGCATTTCCCCGGAGATGGCCGGCAAGAGCACCTTCGTCCTGGCCGCCCTGATCGGCACCCTGTCCGGGATTCTGATCGCCCCCATCACCACCCTGTACTTCGACTCCGGTTTCATCATCAGCCTCAAGGGCTTTGTCGGTGCGATCATGGGTGGGCTGGTCAGCTACCCCGTGGCCGCCCTGGGCGCCCTCGCGGTGGGCCTGATCGAAGCCTTCTCGATGTTCTGGGCCAGCGCCTACAAGGAAGTGATTGTCTTCACCCTGATCATTCCGTTCCTGCTGTGGCGCTCCCTCACCAGCCGTCACGTGGAGGAACACGAATGAAACCACGCTACCTGATCCTCGGACTGATTACCCTGCTGGGCCTGGCGCCACTGGTGCTCGCCCCCTACTACGTGACCTTGCTCAACTACATCGGCCTGTATGCCCTGGTGGTACTTGGCCTGGTGCTGTTGACCGGGGTCGGCGGCATGACCAGCTTTGGCCAGGCCGCTTTTGTCGGCCTTGGGGCCTACACCACGGCATGGCTGACTACCGCCGAGCAGCTGCCGACCTGGCTGCAATGGGCGAGTGCCTCGCCGTGGCTGACTCTGCTGGTGGGCGTGGCCCTGACGGTGACGGTGGCGCTGATGCTGGGCGCCCTGACCCTGCGTCTGTCCGGGCACTACCTGCCACTGGGCACCATCGCCTGGGGGCTTTCGCTCTACTATCTGTTCGGCACCCTGGAACCCCTGGGTGGCCATACCGGCGTCGGCGGGCTGCCAGCCATTTCCCTCGGCGGGATTTCCCTGGACCAGGGGGAAAAGATGTTCTACCTGATCTGGCTGGTGCTGGGCGCAGCGATGCTGATCACCCACAACCTGCTCGACTCCCGGGAAGGCCGCGCCATCCGTGCGCTCAAGGGCGGCCAGTTGATGGCTGAGTCCATGGGCGTCAACACCTTCCGTTCGAAGATGGTGATCTTTGTCATCGCCGCGCTGTTTGCCGCCGTATCGGGCTGGCTGTACGCCCATACCCAGCGCTTCGTCAATCCGACCCCGTTCGGCCTGGGCATGGGTATCGATTACCTGTTCATGGCGCTGATCGGCGGGGTGGCCAGTATCTGGGGCGCACTGTTGGGCGCCGGCATCCTCACCGTGCTCAAGGAATGGCTGCAAGATTGGCTGCCCCACCTGCTGGGCGATGGCGGCAACTACGAAACCATCGTCTTCGGCATCCTGATCGTGCTGCTGATGCACTGCGCGCCGGGCGGCCTGACGCCATGGCTGGGCAAGTGGTTCAAGGGCCGCACACGCACCGCGCCGTTGCCCCAGGCACAGGCCCTGCCGCGTCGCGCTGCGGTCGAACACGGCACCCGCATCCTGCAGGCCAACCAGGTGACCAAGCGCTACGGCGGCCTCGTCGCCAACAACCAGATGAACCTGCACATCGACGCCGGGGAAATCCTCGCCCTGATCGGTCCAAATGGCGCTGGCAAAAGCACCTTGTTCAACCTGTTGTCCGGGGTCGACAGGCCCACCTCAGGCGATATCCACTTCAAAGGCCTGCCCCTCAATGGCAAAACCTCACGACATGTCGCCCGCCTGGGCATGAGCCGTACCTTTCAGCACGTCAAGCTCCTGCCTGGGATGAGCGTGCTGGAGAACGCCGCCCTCGGCGCCCATTTGCGCGGGCACCAGGGGGTGATCGCCGCCAGCCTGAACCTGGACCGTGCCGAGGAGCAGCAGTTGCTGGCCGAAGCCCGTTATCAACTGGAACGGGTCGGCCTGGGTGACGCGTTGCAGGAGGACGCCGCGAGCCTGGCACTGGGGCAGCAACGTATCCTCGAAATCGCCCGCGCCCTGTGTGCCGATCCTTGCCTGTTGCTGCTGGACGAGCCCGCCGCCGGCCTGCGCCTCCAGGAGAAACAAGCCCTGGCCGCCCTGCTCAAACGCCTGCGCGCCGAAGGCATGGCGATCCTGCTGGTGGAGCACGACATGGACTTCGTCATGGGCCTGGTGGATCGCGTGGTGGTCATGGAGTTCGGCCAGCCCATCGCCCGGGGCCTGCCTGAAGAAGTGCAAAACAACCCCGCAGTGCTTGAAGCCTATTTGGGAGGCGCAGACGCATGAATATGCCAATGGAACCGTGCAACGCCGGCACCACCCTGCTGCAAATCGATAACCTGAGCGTGGCCTATGGCAAGGTTGAAGCCTTGAGCAACGCCAGCCTGCGCGTCGGCGAAGGGCAGATTGTCACCGTCATCGGCCCCAACGGGGCCGGCAAGACCACCCTGCTGTCGGCAATCATGGGCGTCCTGGGCTCCCGGGGCCAGGTCAACTTCGACGGCACTCTGCAAAGCGTGCCCGAGGTGGAAGTGATGGTGGGCCGGGGCCTGGGCCTGGTGCCGGAAAAACGCGAACTCTTCACCTCGATGAGCGTCGCGGACAACCTGCTGCTGGGGGCGTTCCAGCGTCACCGCCGGGGCGAGCGTGACCACGGCCAGACACTCAAGCAGGTATATGACCTGTTCCCGCGCCTATGGGAGCGACGCGAGCAATTGGCCGCGACCTTGTCGGGCGGCGAGCGGCAGATGCTCGCCGTTGGCCGGGCGCTGATGGCCAAGCCACGCTTGCTGATGCTCGATGAGCCCAGCCTGGGCCTGGCGCCCCTGGTGACCCGCGAGATCTTCCGCATCATCAGCAGCCTGCGCGAGCAAGGGGTATCGATCCTGCTGGTGGAACAGAATGCACGGGCGGCGCTGCGGGTCGCCGACTACGCCTATGTCCTGGAAACCGGCCAGATCGCCATGCACGGCCCCGCCCGGCAACTGGCCGACGACCCTAGGGTGATCGAGGCCTACCTGGGCCTGAGCAGCAAGCATCAGGAAATGCTCGCGAGCTGATTGCTCTATCCCGTGTGGGGCCCGATGGCTCCCACACGGCGCGACAAGCGCGACGTCAATCACGTGAATATGCAACAATCGGCCGTTGTCCATTATTCGAAGCCCGAGCATGACCACCGCGAAAAAACGTGTGAATCGTCATAACCCTGCCAGCCAGGATTTCAAGAAAGAAGAGTTCCCCTTCTACTGGCTCGCCCGGGTCAACGGGCGCTATTCCATGGCGATGGAAAAGGCCCTGAAAAAAGTCGACATGGACATTCCGCGCTGGCGCATCCTCCTGATCCTCAAGGACAACGGCTCGTCGAGCATCTCGGAAATCTCCACCCACGCCATCGCCAAGCTGCCCACGGTGACCAAAATCGTCTACCGCATGAAAGCCGACGGCCTGGTGCAGACCAATGTCTGCGCCAACGATGGGCGCGTCACCCAGGTCTCCTTGACAGAGGCCGGGTACCAGACCATCGAGCAGAGCCACAAGGTCACGGCGGATATTTTCAAGACCAGTTTCAAGGGCCTGACGGACGCGCAACTCAACAAGCTCAACAGCTTGCTGGAGACCCTGTTCGACAACCTGCCCGAAGACTGACCCTCCCCCCTGTAGAAGCGAGCTTGCTCGCGAAAATCCCACAAGCGCCACGGGCTACCTGTTGGCGCTGCGTTATCGTTAACGTTTTTCGCGAGCAAGCTCGCTCCTACAACTAATAGCGGATCATCACCGACTTGAGCTCGGTATAGGCCTCTATAAACGCATCGCCAAATTCCCTGCCCACACCCGACGCCTTGACCCCGCCAAACGGCAGTGCCGGGTCCAGAAAGGTGTGCATATTGACCCATACCGTACCGGCCTCTATTTGCGGGATCAGGCGCAATGCCTTGGACAAGTTGTTGGTCCAGACACTGGCCGTGAGGCCGTAGGGCGAGTCGTTCATCAGGGTCACCAGCTCCTCCTCTGTGTCGTAGGGCAATACACAGAGTACCGGACCGAACGCCTCTTCCCGCAGCAAAGGGTCATCCGGGCCATTGGCCAGGATCAGCGTCGGTTCGACAAAGTAGCCCGGCCGGTCAATGGCCTTGGCACCGCAGATTACCGTGTTGTTCTGATTGGCCCTGGCGAAGAAGTCGAGGATCTTTTCCAGGTGCGCCTGGTTGGCCAGCGGGCCAAACTGGGTGCTTTCATCGAGGGGTGAGCCAATCTTCAAGGTCCCCAGGGCCTGCCCGAGCTTTTCCAGGAACTCGCTGACCCGTGAGCGGTGTACATAGAGGCGTTCCGGTGCGGCGCACACCTGCCCCTGATGCACATAAGCCATCTGCACCATCCCGGCCACTGCCTGGTCCATATCGACATCGGCCAACAACGCCGCCGGGTTCTTGCCGCCCAGCTCCAGGGTCGCGCGCGTCAGGTCGGCGGCCATCGCCGCCTTGCCCACGGCGATCCCGGTCGGCACAGACCCGGTGAACGCGACTTTGCTGATTGCGGCATGGGCGATCAATTGCTGCCCCACCTGCCCTGTCCCGTTGACCACGTTAAATGCGCCGGCCGGCAAGCCCGCCTCGAACGCCAGCTCAGCCACCCGCAACAACGCCAGGGGCGTGAACTCACTGGGCTTGATCACAATGGTGCAACCGGTGACCAGCGCGCTGGCAATCTTCCAGATGCCGATCATCACCGAGAAATTCCACGGCACAATCCCGGCGACCACGCCCACGGGTTCACGCAGGGTGTAGGCCAGGTACTGCTCGCCGCCCATGGACGGAATCGAGGGGCTCATGGTCTGGCCGTTGATCTTGCTCGCCCAGCCCGCGAAGTAGCGCAGGAACACCACGCTCTGGGCCACTTCCAGGCCGCGTGACAGGTTGATCGACTTGCCCGAGCACAGGGTTTCCAACTGCGCCAACTCCTCGGCATGCACCTCAAGCAAATCGGCAAATCGGTTAAGGATCACACCTCGGGCGTAGGGCGAGGTGTCCGCCCACGCGCCCTTGAACGCCTTGCGCGCACTGGCGACGGCATGCTCGATATCCTCGTCGCTGGCATCGAGGATATGGCTGATCACCTGGCCGGTCGCAGGGTTTCGCACGGCGATTCGCTGTGTGGACGTACTGGGCTGGTAAGCCCCTTCTATAAAGTTGGCCGGTGCGCGGGCAAGAAATTCGGTAACCGCAGGCAGCAAGGCAATGTCACTCATCAACAGGACTCCTGAAGGCAATCGTCAGTGCGGCGCCCAATGGGCGCCGTTCAAGGGGAGATCAGGTATTGGCCAGGCCGGTTTCCAGGGCATGGCAGATCAGGTCGGCTTCTTCGAGCGTCAGGGTCAGGGGCGGCGACAGGATGATCTTGGTGCCCACCGGACGTACCAGCACCCCTTCCAGGCGTACCCGTTCCGCCAGGCGCGAGGCGTAGCCCTCGGCCGGGTCGACGGGGGTGCGCAGACGCTTGTCGCTCACCAGGTCCAGGGCCAGCATCAGGCCTTTGCCCCGCACCTCGCCGACCACCTCGAAGCGTTCGCTCAGGGGCTTGAGCCGCTCCAGCAGATAGGCGCCGACCTTTGCCGCATTGCCCGACAGGTTCTCCTGCTCGACGATATCCAACACCGCCAGGGAGGCCGCGCAAGCCGTCGGATGGCCGCTGTAGGTGTAGCCGTGCATGATCACCTGGCCGAAGTTTTCAGCGGTTTCGATGGCCCGGGCAATGCGCCCATTGAACACCGTGGCGCCCAAGGGGATGTAGCCGGCGGAAATGCCCTTGGCCAGGCACAGAATGTCAGGCGCCACGCCCCAACCCCGCGATCCCAGCATCGAGCCGGTGCGGCCAAAACCGGTGACCACTTCATCGGCGATCAACAAAATGCCGTAGCGATCGCACACCGCACGCAGCTGCGGCCAGTAGCCTGCAGGCGGGACAATCACCCCGCCCGCGCCCTGCACCGGCTCGGCGATGAACGCGGCAATCGTCTGCGGCCCTAGCGCGCGGATCTGCTCTTCCAATTGGCGAATGCAGTGGCCGGTCAGGGCCTGCGGGTCTTCGCAGTCCCACGGGTTGCGATAGGACCACGGAGCATCCAGCAACGTGCAGCCCGCCAGCAGCGGCCCATGGTTGAATTGATAGGCACTGATCCCACCGACCGAGGTGCCCCCCATGTGCACGCCGTGATAGCCGTTGCGCAACGACAGAAACCGTGTGCGCTCGGGCTCCCCGACGGCAATCCAATACTGGCGGCTCATTTTCAATGCAGTTTCAATGGCATCGGAGCCACCACTGGAAAACAGCACCCGCTGCATGTCTTCCTGGGCAAACATGCCGGTCAAGCGTTCAGCCAGATCATACACCCTGGGATGGGCAATGCCGTCGAAGGTCTGGTAGTACGCCAGCTCATCCATCTGGCGGTGGATCGCCTGCTTGACGCTTTCACGGTTATGACCGACGTTGACGTTCCACAACCCGGCGATACCGTCGAGCATGCGCCAGCCATGGATATCGGTGACGTAGTTGCCATTGCCCCTGGCAATGATCAGGGTCTGTTCCCCCGCAACGGCCGCGGCCGCTCGCATCGGGTGCCAGAATTTTTTTTCGGCGTTCTGATAATGCGCGTACATGATTGCACTCCCTTCCAAAGAGGTGGGCCGAGAGGTTTCGGGCCAGCCTGGACTGTAGGGAGCGAGGTACCTGGGCCGTTATCCCAAATCGGCACACTTTTGCAGCGGTTGCAGGACCTGAGGCAACCGTGATGTATTGATGCCGCACCGCCAACGGACATTTCAATAACGGGCGGACACCCGCGCACCGGTGACGACCATGACGCAGATCGAAAGCCTTAGCTTTACCGACGCCAGCCAGCACGCGCGCTCGGTGCATGACTGGGAGCAGACCTACGACCAACTGTCCCCCGGCCTGTTTGCCAGCCACTTGCGGCAACTGTGTAGCGGGCACTTCCAGATATTCCACGAGCAATTGAACCGGCGCATCGTGCAATACGGCCAGTCACCCGCCGAGCGTATGTGCTTTTCGATTCCGCTGTGCACCGACAGCCACGGCACGCAGGACTGCCTGGCAATCCTGAACAACCACGAAGAGTTCATGTTCCATGCCCCGGAAAACACCCAGGTCTTTGCCGCGACCTTTGCCCGCCAGCAGGTCCTGGCACTGGCCGCGCTGAACCTGAGCCCCCGCAGCTACCGGCAGTTGACCGCCGCACCGTCGCTGCAGTCGCCATGGCAGCGCACCCGTGAGGTGTACCAGCGTGTACGCCTGCAACTTGGCCAGGCACTGGATTGCCCGCCGCAACACTTCAATGAAGCCACGGCCAAACTCATGGAACATGGCTTGCTCAGTGGTTTCCTCGATCTGCTGGGGAGCGTCGAGAACCCTGAAAAACGTCGACGGCCCAGCGCCCCCACGCGCCAGTACCTGGTAAAGATGAGCCAGCAGATCGCCCTCGAAAGCCACGACGAGCCCATCACCATTGTCGATCTGTGCGAACGCCTGCACGTCAGCCGGCGTGCCCTGCAATACAGCTTCCAGACCATCACCAGCACCAGCCCCGTGGACTACTTGCGCAGCGTGCGCCTGAATGCGGTGCGGCGCCGCCTGGTCATGTCGTCGCCGGCCGAATTGAGCATTGGCGACGCGGCGGCCCAATGGGGCTTTTACCACCTGAGCCACTTTGCCGGTCAGTACAAGGCGCTGTTTGGCGAGTTACCTTCGCAGACCCTGCGACAGCGCTGAGTGCGGCGGCGCAGCGCTCACACCGTGCAAGAACATCTGCTCCATCACCCAGGCCGTCCCCGCCGGTGCGGCCCGGCCCAGGCGCTCTGCCTCGACCAGGCCACACAGTAGCGATGTGAACAGCTCGGTCATGACCGCCGCCGTGATATCGATGCGAAACACCCCAGCCTGCTGCCCCCGCAGGAAGAAGCGGTCCAGGACGTTCAGGTACGGTTGCCAACCGTGACTGTTCAAGGTGTCCGGGCGGTACTGGAACACCATGAACAACACCCACTCACGGCGGGCCAAGTGCTTGTCGATCAGGCCACGCAGGACCTCGGCCAGCGCGTCGCGCTCAAGGTCTGCGTCGTCGACCACCTGCTGCATAACCTCACGCGAGTACGCCAACAGCATCTCGATCAGGTGTTCCCGCGTGCCACAAAAACGGTGCAGCGTGGCCTTGCTGATGCCTGCCGCCCGCGCCAGCTCCTGAAGCGTGGCCCGGGGATGGTCAACGATGGCAACCGCCAAGGCCTTGAGAAGTTTTTCATTGGGAGCGGGCGAAGACATGGCAACTGGCTCATTGGTCGGACGTGAAATGAAAGGCATTGTGCCGAAATCCCCCTCGACCTCAAGGAAAATGACACTTTTAAACACAAAAGAATCTACTGAGACGTTATTGTCTCATTGGAGGCATATATATATCATGCCGCCTTTACAGACCCACCCTCCAGGTGACACATGAACGTTTTGCGCGACCTGCGTATTTTCAGCTTTGCAGCGGCAGCCCTTGTCGGCCTCGCCGGTTGTGGCGCTCCCGATCAACCCAAGGCGGCCTTACAGCCCCGGGAAGTGGAGACCGTAACCGTCGCCCCCGAAGCCTTTTCACTCTCCACGGTGCTGCCTGGGCGTATCGAGCCGGTGCGCGTGGCACAAGTCCGTGCCCGGGTTGCTGGGATCGTGTTGCGGCGCAACTTCGAGGAAGGCGCCGAAATCAAGGCCGGCGACCTGCTGTTCCAGATCGATCCCGCGCCCCTCAAGGCAGCCGCGTCACGGGCCCAGGGCGAGCTGGCACGCATCGAGGCGCAGTTGTTCGAGAACCAGGCCAAGGTCAAGCGCTATGAACAACTGGCCGACGTCGAAGCCATCAGTCGCCAAGACCTCGACACCGCCCGCGCCGCCCTGAAAAGCAGCCAGGCCGCCCAACAATCGGCGCGGGCCGACTTGCAAACCGCTAGCCTGAACCTGGGCTACGCCACGGTCCGCGCGCCGATCTCCGGGCGCATCGGCCGCGCCCTGGTGACCGAAGGTGCGCTGGTTGGCCAGGGCGAAGCGACCTTGATGGCAAGCATCCAGCAACTGGACCCGATCTACGCCGACTTCACCCAACCGGTGGCGCAAGCGCTGAACCTGCGCCAGGCCCTCAAGCACGGCAGTTTGTTGGCCGGCGACTCATCGCAGCTGTCATTGCAAGTCGAAGGCACCGACTTCCATAGCCAGGGCACGCTGTTGTTCTCTGACGTGGCGGTGGACCGTGGCACCGGCCAAGTGTCGTTGCGCGGACGCTTCAGCAATCCTGAAGGGGTGTTGTTGCCGGGCATGTATGTGCGCGTGAAAGTGCCTCAGGGCACCGATCAACAAGCCTTGCTGGTGCCCCAGCGCGCCGTGCAGCGCGGCAGTGACGGCCAGGCCCAGGTGCTGGTGGTGGATGCCAACGACAGCGTCAGCCCGCGCGCGGTACAAACCGGCGCCATGCAGGGCCAGCGCTGGCAGATCACCCAAGGCCTGGAGGCCGGTGACCGAGTCATCATCGGCGGCCAGAACGGCCTCGCCCCAGGTGACAAGGTGGTGATGAAAGCGCCTGTTGCCCCCGCCGTCCAACAACAAGCAGCACGCCAGTAAGCCCGGTATCACCGCGTTCGAGGTCACACCATGTCTGTGTTTTTTATCAAGCGCCCCAAGTTTGCCTGGGTCATTGCGCTGTTTATCTCCATGGCCGGGCTACTGATCATCCCGGCCCTGCCGGTGGCTCAGTACCCGAGTGTCGCCCCGCCGCAAATCACCGTCACCGCCACCTATCCCGGTGCGTCGGCCAAGGTGCTGGTGGATTCGGTCACCAGCGTCATCGAAGAAGAACTCAATGGCGCCAAGGGCCTGCTCTACTTCGACTCCACCAGCAACTCCAACGGCATGGCGGAAATTGTCGTGACCTTCAAGCCCGGCACACAGCCGGACCTAGCCCAGGTCGAGGTGCAGAACCGCCTGAAAAAGGCCGAGGCACGCATGCCCCAGGCGGTGCTCAACCAGGGCATCCAGGTGGAGCAGACCAGCGCGGGCTTTCTGCTGATCTACGCCCTGAGCTACAAGGAAGGCACGGCGACGCAGGATACGACCCTACTGGCCGACTACGCCGCGCGTAACGTCAACAACGAAATCCGTCGGGTCGAAGGCGTGGGCAAGCTGCAATTCTTTGCCTCGGAAGCCGCGATGCGTATCTGGCTCGATCCGCAAAGCCTGGTGGGCTACGGGTTGTCCATCGATGACGTAAGCCGAGCGATCAGTGCCCAGAACGTCCAGGTTCCCGCAGGCAGCTTCGGCAGCTCCCCGGGCGCAGTCGGCCAGGAGTTGACGGCGACCCTGGCGGTCAAGGGCACCCTGGACAACCCTGAAGAGTTCGGGCGCATTGTGCTGCGCGCCAATCAGGATGGTTCCAGGGTCACCCTCGCCGACGTGGCGCGAATCGAGGTCGGCAGCCAGGACTACAACTTCACCACGCGCCTCAATGGCAAGCCGGCAGTGGGTGCGGCAGTGCAACTGTCGCCGGGGGCGAACGCGCTGAAGACCGCCAGTGCCGTCAAGGAGCGCCTGCAGGAACTGTCGGTGAATTTTGCGCCAAACGTTGAATTCTCGGTGCCCTATGACACCTCGCGCTTTGTCGACGTGGCCATCGAAAAGGTGATCTATACCCTGATCGAAGCCATGGTCCTGGTGTTCCTAGTGATGTTCCTGTTCCTACAGAACGTACGCTACACCTTGATCCCCAGCATTGTGGTGCCGGTGTGTCTGTTAGGCACGTTGATGGTGATGTACCTGCTGGGTTTCTCGGTCAACATGATGACCATGTTCGGCATGGTGCTGGCCATCGGTATCCTGGTGGACGACGCCATTGTGGTGGTGGAAAACGTCGAGCGGATCATGGCCGATGAGGGACTGTCGCCGGTGGCCGCCACCGTCAAGGCCATGGGCCAGGTATCGGGGGCGATCATCGGCATTACAGTGGTGCTGTCGGCGGTATTCCTGCCCCTGGCTTTCATGGCCGGTTCGGTGGGAGTCATCTACCAGCAGTTTTCCCTGACCCTGGCGGTGTCGATTCTGTTCTCGGGGTTCCTGGCCCTGACCTTCACCCCGGCACTGTGTGCAACCCTGCTCAAGCCCGTGGCCGAGGGGCATCATGAAAAACGTGGGTTCTTTGGCGCCTTCAACCGCCTGTTCGGACGCCTGACCGATCGCTACAGCGCCCTCAATCACCACCTGGTAAAACGCGCAGGCCGAGTGATGCTGGTGTATCTGGGGCTGGTGGTCCTGTTGGGCTTTACCTACCTGCGCTTGCCAGAATCCTTCGTCCCGGTGGAAGACCAGGGTTATATGATCGTTGACGTGCAACTGCCGCCCGGCGCCTCGCGGGAGCGGACATCGGCGACCGGCCAGGAGCTGGAGCAGTTTCTCGCCTCCCGTGACGCGGTCGCCAGCACCTTCCTGGTCCTGGGCTTCAGCTTTTCCGGGATGGGCGAAAACGCCGGCCTGGCCTTTCCGACCCTAAAGGACTGGTCGTTGCGCGGCGACGAGCAATCTGCCGAAGCGCAAATCGCAGGGGTCAATCAACACTTTGCCAACCCCAGCGACGGCGCGATCATGGCGGTGAACCCTCCGCCCATCGACGGCATGGGCAACTCCGGTGGGTTCTCCCTGCGCCTGCAGGACCGCGCTGGGCTGGGCCGCGAAGCCTTGCTCGCTGCACGGGACCAGTTGCTGGGCCAGGCCAACGGCAATCCGAAAATCCTCTACGCGATGATGGAAGGCCTGGCCGAGGCCCCGCAATTGCGCCTGACCATCGATCGGGAAAAAGCCGAGGCCCTGGGCGTCGGGTTTGATGCAATCAACAACACCTTGTCGACCGCGTTCGGCTCGGCGGTGGTCAACGATTTTGCCAACGCCGGGCGCCAGCAACGGGTGGTGGTGCAGGCCGATCAGCAGGACCGGATGACGCCGGACAGCGTGCTCAAACTGTTCATCCCCAATAACCTCGGCGCCCTGGTGCCCATGAGCGCCTTTGTCAGCACCCAGTGGGAGCAAGGCCCAGTGCAAATCGCCCGCTATAACGGCTACCCGTCGATCCGTATCGCCGGCGATGCGCCGTCCGGGGTCAGCACCGGGGAAGCGATGGCCGAGATCGAACGCCTGGTGTCCACGCTGCCGGCAGGGATTGGCTATGAATGGACCGGTTTGTCGTACCAGGAAAAGATCGCCAGCGGCCAAGCCTTGCAACTGTTCGCGCTGGCATTCGTGGTGGTGTTCCTGCTGCTGGTGGCGCTGTATGAAAGCTGGGCCATCCCCTTTGTGGTGATGCTGATCGTACCGGTGGGCGCCCTGGGGTCGGTGCTGGCCGTGACCAGCCTGGGCATGCCCAACGACGTGTACTTCAAGGTCGGCCTGATCACCATCATCGGGCTGGCGGCCAAGAATGCGATCCTGATCGTCGAGTTTGCCAAGGACCTGTGGGCCCAGGGCTACTCCCTGCGTGACGCCGCCATCGAAGCCGCGCGCCTGCGCTTTCGTCCCATCGTCATGACCTCCATGGCCTTTATCCTCGGCGTCGTGCCCCTGGCCATCGCCACCGGCGCGGGTGCTGCCAGCCAACGCGCCATCGGCACCGGCGTGGTCGGCGGGATGCTCAGCGCAACGATATTGGGGGTGGTGTTTGTGCCGGTTTTCTTTGTCTGGGTGCTTTCAATGCTCAAGCACAAACCGGTTGTCAGCCCGGATGACAACACACTGCCAGCCGTGCGGATGGAAGAGTAAGCCACAAGCTGGCATGGACCATGCCGCGATGGTCGCGGTCATTTTGATATTTTTATCTGCCATGCATTCAACCGAAACAGTACTGGTTAATCTTCTTGGTCTGGTGCATCTCTGGGTCGCGTTTGCCAGCATATTCGGTTTATGTGAAGGTCATTTACCTCATTGGAATGACTTGGATGACCAGTAACTCAGTTGAGGGCAGGGGAAATCCAGATTGCAAGGCTCGACCAAAAGCCCGGCAATACGGGACATGCCAGCATCATTAAGCTCTTACACACTATGACAATCGCTGGCAGCACTTAATATATAAGTAGCACGGGCATGGAAGCCTGAAGGCGACTTACGAATGAATTGACCTAACGGAGTTTTCGAGGCTCACATCTCAGATAACAAGGTAAATTTATATGTCTTTGTCTTTGAAAAATCTTCTTCATACTGCACCATGATTCGAAAATACGACCTGCATTACGGCGATCACAAGTGCGATCTCTAAACACCAGTTGTAATCATTGGTGGCGGATCATCTGATATTAACGCCGCTTTGGAGTTGGCTGAACGAGGTATCACCGAGGTTATTTTGCTTGAAGTAAACTACTTAGGCTTCGGTTGTTTGAATCGCCCCGGATTCTCTAAACACCTTGCAAGCTCAATGCGTAACGCTTTTCAAACTCTACCGGTGACAGCTGACGGTTGAAACCATAGCGGCGTTTTACGTTGGAGAACATCTCGATGTAATCGAATACATCACTACGAGCATCTTCCCGCGTGGTGTAAATTCTCCGCTTGATCCGTTCCCGTTTCAGAAGCTGGAAAAAGCTCTTGGCCACAGCGTTGTCATGACAATTGCCCCGGCGACTCATGCTGGCAACCAAATTGTTTGCCTTCAAAAAGCTGCGCCAATCGAAGCTGCTGTACTGGCTGCCTTGGTTGGAATGAGCCATCACCTCTTGCTTAGATTTACGCCTCCAAACCGCCATCAACAACGCATCAATAGCCAAATCACTGGTCATCTGCGCCTTCATTGACCAACCAACCGCAGAAGTTTGCACATGGATTCACCTTATTATTGTTGGTTTTATTTATCCAAGCAGGCCCCTCTGGCCATTGGAGCAACACTTTCAGACATCCAGTACGACACGGTCACCCACCCGCCGCACCACGACAGGTTCCAAGTGCGCCCCTTTGCAGGGCCCATCGATACAGGCGCCATCCTTGAAACGAAACATCGCACTGTGGTGAGCACACATCAGCAGGCTGCCTTGATAGGTACAGAACCGTTGAGGGTGATAGTTGAGCGGCACCGAGAAATGCGGGCAGCGATTGATGTACACCCACACATCTCGACCCTGGCGCACCGCCACCAGACCCGAGGTGTACAGCTGCTGATGTCCGGGCAACCCCAGGGCACCTCCATCGGCGATGTCCTCCAACCGGCACAACGTGATGCCAGTCATGTCGGGGCCTGAAGGTGTGGGTTACCCAGGCTCCAATGCCAAGGGCGGATCTGCAGCGAGGCAAACAACCCACCTTGGACATAGGGATCGTCCTGAACGAATGCTTGCACGTCGGCCAGGCTGCCGGCCTCGATGACCAATAACGTGCCGTTCATGTTGACACCGCCGTCATCGAGGGTCGGCCCACCAAACCGCACCACCACTCGGTGTACCTGTGTTGCCCGCAAGTGCGCTTGATGACTGGGCCGCAATCGCTGGCGCAAGGCTTGGGAGTCGGGGTGGTCAGAGGCGAATATCGCAAACAGCTGCACCATGGCTTACTCGGCCTCCATGACAAACTCATAACTCGCACGCTTGAACGGCAATGTGATTCCTAGTAGGGAGGACACATCGTCATGGGTCATCCGATCTTCATATATCACCTGCAATGACTGTTTGACGCCAAACACCGCGTCAGACTCCAGGTACGGATCATCCCGATTGAACAAATGGGTCACCAGCGTGCGATAGCCCGGTTTCTCAATCATGAAATGCAGGTGCGCGGGACGCCATGGATGGCGGTTGGCGGCCTTGAGCATACGGCCGACGGGGCCGTCGGTGGGTATCGGATAACACACCGGGACTATCGTACAGATCGCAAAATAACCTTTGGAATCAGTACGATAACGACCCCGCAAGTTACCAATAGGCTGCTCTGGGTCCTGGCCCGAATACATGCCATTTTCAGCCGTCTGCCAAACGTCCATCACTGCGCCGACCATGGGATTGCCATGACCGTCCACCACACGCCCGCGTACCAGCGCCCTCTCGCCTGGGGTGAACGCCATGTTTTCGCCGTAGGCCCGTTCAGGCATGCCTTCGATATAGAACGGTCCGAAAACCGTGGTTTGCGTGGCATCGACACTGTGTCGGTGGTTGATCGCATCGACCAGCATCGACACACCGAGGGTATCGGACAACAGAATGAATTCCTGGCGCACCAGGCCGTCACACGTGTGCCCGGTGTCCGTCAGAAACCGGATACCTTCCAGCCATTCGCGCTCGGTCAGTTCAACGTCGCGGACAAACCTATGCAAATGATAAACAAGACTTTGCATGATCTGTTTGAATCGGGCATCCGGTGTGCTGTCGAAGCTGCTCAGCACCTGCCGGGAAATCTGCGCCTCAATTTGAGTGTTGTGATCGCTCATTGTGATTACTCCGAAAGAACTTTGAGGGCACACAGGTGCCGATTCAATCGGCTGGCGCCAGTCCGTTCCTGGCACGTGTCAACAGCGCTTCGATGGGGTGGAGCTCGAACGGCCTCGGGTTGTAGTACGGACTGGCGCAGGAGATTTTCGCCGCCTCAGCCGGCCCGTGTTCAGGCAGGCCGATTTCAGCCAAGGCCAAGGGAATCCCCAACTGTTGATTCAAGGCGTACAACAATTCCCCCACCTCTGCGGCCTCCTTCCCCCCCAAGGCAAGCGCAGCCCGTTGTAAAGGTCCAGCCGCCGCCTTCCGGTTGTAATGCGCCGCATGGGGCAGAACGATCGCGTGAGCCTGAGCATGGGGCAGGTTGAACGTCCCGCCCAGGGTATGGCAGAGCTTATGGTGCAAGGCCATCCCTACCGACCCCAGGCAAATACCGGCTAACCACGCGCCATACAACGCCTGACTGCGGGCGTGTGGATCATGGGGATCCTTGACCACGCCCGGCAAGGCCTGCGCCAGGGAACGAATGGACTCCTCGGCCATAAAACCGATAATCGGGTTAGCATCCTCGGCATACAGCGCTTCCACCGCATGGGCCATGGCGTTCATCCCGGAGCACGCGCTAATCTGCGTTGGCAGGGACTGCGTCAGTTGCGGGTCGTAGATGACGGTCTTGGGTAAAACCCTGGGATCGCGTCCCGTTTTCTTCAGGCGACTTTCGGTCACCCCGTAAATCGGGGTCATTTCCGAACCCGCATAAGTCGTCGGCACGGCGACGATCGGCAAGCCCGACTCCATCGCAATTGCCTTGCCCAGGCCAATTGTAGAGCCACCGCCAATGGCCACGCAGCAATCGGCCCCGAGACGGGCCGCCTCCAGACGCGCGGCTTGTGCCACTTCCAACGGCACATGCATCACCGCCTTGGGATACACACCCGCCGCACGCTCACTGAGCAGCGCTGCCACTCGTTCGCCAAGCCCCTGTTGCTCCGGCGTGGTGAGAATCAGCGCGCGTTTTGCCCCCAGGCGCTCGATCTCTTCTGCCAACGTCGAAAGTTTGCCCCAACCGAACACCACGCGAGTCGGTAGGCTTTGGTACACAAATGCATTCATGGCAAGCCTCAGCGTTTGAAATGAGGGGCGATTTTGGCGTCGATATTGACCCAGACCGAACGGGCCTCGGTGTAATCATGGATCGCCTCAAAGCCCATCTCCCGGCCGTAGCCCGACTGGCCGATGCCACCAAAAGGGCTACCGGGGCTGACGCGTTTGTAGCAGTTAATCCAGCACATACCGGCATGGATGGCATCTGCCATCTTGTGGGCCCGGGTCAGGTCCTGGGTCCACAGACCGCTACCCAGCCCATACTCAGTGCTATTAGCGATGGCCAGCGCCTCTTCATCGGTGCTGAACCGCACAACCGTGACGAAGGGCCCGAAAACTTCCTCCTGGCACACGCGATCTTCAGGCGACGCCTCGATAACGGTCGGCTCCACATAGAAACCATTGGCCAGTACAGGATCGTCGGGGGCCTTTGCACCGGTAAGGATCTTGCCGCCCTGCTCTAACGCGATATCGACGTAAGCCAGCACTCGATTACGGTGCAGGGCTGACGTCAGTGGCCCCATCTCGGTCGCGGGGTCCATCGGGTCGCCAAGACGAATGGACTTGGCCAACGCGATAAAACGCTCCAGAAACAGGTCGGCAATATTCTTGTGCAGAATCAAGCGTGAACCGGCAATGCAGGCCTGGCCCTGGTTGTGAAAGATCGCCCAGGCGGCGCCGTTGACCGCCGCGTCCAGGTTGGCATCTTCGAACACAATGTTGGCGCCCTTGCCTCCCAATTCCAGCTGAACGCGCTTGAGGTTACCTTTTGACGCCTCCACGATCCGACGGCCGGTCAACGTCGAACCCGTAAAAGCAATCTTGCCTACATCCGGGTGTTCCGCCAATGCTTGGCCAGCGGTATGGCCGTAGCCCGGCACAACATTCACGACGCCCTTGGGGAACCCTACTTCGGCCATTAACTCAACAATCCGCAAAGTCGATAGTGGAGTGATTTCAGAGGGTTTGATGACGATGGTGTTACCCGCCGCCAAGGCCGGCCCCATTTTCCAACTGGTAAACATCAGCGGAAAGTTCCACGGCACGATCTGACCGACTACACCAATCGGCTTGCGCTGTACGTAATTGAGGAACCCGGCCTCCACCGGAATCACTGCCCCTTCGATCTTGTCGGCCATGCCCCCGAAGTAGCGGAAACAGGCTGCCGTACGTGGCACATCCAGGCCACGGGAGTCACGAATCGGATGGCCGGTGTTCAGCGACTCAAGCTGCGCCAGCTCTTCAGCGCACGCTTCGATCTTGTCCGCCAGCTTGAGCAACAAACGCCCACGCTCTGCGGCCCCCAGCGCCGACCATGGCGCAAATGCGCACTTGGCGGCAGCGACTGCAAGATCGACATCGGCGGCTTCGGCAGCCGCAATACGAGTGATCAAAGAACCATCATGGGGCGACACTACGTCAATCGTGCCCCCCGCTACCGCATCCACAAATCGGCCATCGATATAGAGCTTATTTTGCATAATACTTTCCTCACACCGTGCCACTGGCACAGCGTCTGACGACATGATTCTGGAGAATATGACCCGACGGGAACCGGGCCAGGCGCAAGGTCTTAGAATTCGATCGGGTAGGGTTTGAGCTCGCCGCTTTCATAGCGTTGCGGCAGATCGGGGGTTGCGTTTTCCCAGACCAGTAACATTGAGCGTTTAGTCGAATATCCCTGGTGACGGATGTCTGCCGGCATGGCACAGATATCGCCAGCGCGCATAGTGATACGTGCGCGCGGGCTGCCGTCCTCCTTATCGCCAACGTCCCAGATGATTTCGTCGGACAGTTGCATGAACCACTCAACCCGGTCATTGCCATGAAACACCGGTAGGATGAACTCTTCCGTCGTAGGGCAAAACAGACTGGCCTTGCACACGGAGGTTACCGATGGGTTCCAGGTCACATCAGAGCGCGACAGGTACTTGAACAGGTTGAACGCATGCAGTTGCCCCTCGAAACCCACCGCGGCGTGGACTTGCGGCTCATCCTGGTCCACGTCGATGAATTGGCGATTGACCGGCAGTTCGTCACGCAGTGGCGAGTCATCTGTCATGCCGGGCATGCGTTTGGTGGCAATGCGAAAACGCTCGATGGCCTCGATGTTGTGCCCGTTTTTGCGACCGAATGCGGTCCCCGTCTCTTCCGGCGCGGCGAAGGGATCAAAGGTGGTATTAGTCCAGTCGTATAAAATGGCTTTGAAGGTCGCCATGATCAACGGTGTTTCAAAGTTCTCGGTGTAATTTACGCCGGCTGCCTTAAGCGTGCCATTAAATGTGCCGGCGTACAGGTCGACTTTACCGTAATAATTTCGGGTCCCAATGACGTGGTCGAAGTTGACCCAGCCATAGAAAAAGCCCCACGCCACGTCTCGCATCATGGCGCGCAGAAAGGCATCGATCGGCATCAGGTGCGAGCGGGTCTGCCCCCAGGCGGGCCAGGAAATACGAGCAAAATATTCATCACGCGATAGTTCGAAGGCCCCAAGCTTGAAGGTGCAATAGCCAGTGACCGCATGGGGAGCGCTGGCCTGAACTTCATTATTGGCAAAGGACGGGAGATCGACAGTTTTTTCAAGCATGGCCATGACGGCATTCCTCTTATTGTTTTGATGGTTCTTGTCACAAGACAACAACGCGGATCATTGCAAGCAGATGTCTGCCCATTTCTCGACCGACAACACGCCCTTAATGGTCTGTTGCAGGATCACGCCCGGACGGCTGCTGTCGAAACGATACGCCGTCCCTGCTGGTAGCATGCACTGATGACCCCGCTTGAGCAGCACATAGCCCATCGGTTTGCCCGCCGGCTGCTCACCGGCCAATTGCGTGCCTTCGCTGGTTTTCACAGGCTCATCGAGTTTGAGAAAGTCCACACGGACCTCACCGTCCATGGCGATGGCGAACTCATCGTGCGCGCACGTGAACCAAGGCGATTGGCCTTCGGCACGCAGGGTTTCAATGACATAGCCAAGATTGAGGCCGACCACGACTTTTTCGTAAGGCAAGGAACTTTGCGCCACTTCAAAAATATTTGAAAAGGCATAATGGCTGGCCTGCCCCTTAATGATTTCAACCGAGCCTTTGTCGTATTTTTCCAGTGAACCGAAGATCGTTTCGATTGCAGTGCTACCCATGGTTTTCACCGTCTTGTTGTATAACAGTGAAAGAACGATACGTCGCACATCCCTTGGTAACAATGACTGCACCTGCGACAACAGTGTTTGCGAAATGCAAACACTGGCATGCCAGAATTCTCACTCACCGCACCCAGCCGCGCTCCAGCAAAGGCTTGTCCCAGCAAGGTTCGTCACCGAAGTTATCCACCAGAAAATCAATCAATGTGCGCACCTTCAATGCCCGGCGTTGGGTCGCCGGGTACACTGCTGAAAAGTTGAAGGAGGACAGCGTATATTCAGGCAGGACCGGAATCAGCCGGCCACTGAGCAAGTCATCGCTTGCCACCAGCGTAGGCAGGCAAACAATACACACCCCGGTTACCGCGTAATCGCGCAACAAATGCACCGAGTTGGAGCGCACCTGGCCCGGCAGGCTCAGTTCCACCTGTTGATTGTCGCCAGTGAAGATCCAGCGGTTACGTGACGGATAGCCCTCGTACAAGGCAATCTTGTGTTGCACCAGTTCTTGCGGGTGCCTGGGCGCGCCGAACTTGGCGACATAATCGGGCGACATGCAAAACAACCGGCGGACGCTGAACAGCTTGCGCTCAATCAGGGTCTCAGCCGTGGGCGGGAACATCTGGAAGGCTACATCGAAACCCTCTTCGATCGGGTCCACCACCCGGTCGTTGACGATGACGTCGACCTCAATGTCCGGGTACAACCCCGTGAACTCGGCCAACATCCTGCCGAAATGACCGATAGCAAAGCCAGGCAGCATCTGTACGCGCAATTTACCGGTGGGCTTGGCGCGCAACTCACGCATGTGTTCGGTCAGCGAGTTGAAACTGGCTACCAGATCCGCGCATTCCTTGTAGTACGTCTCGCCCACCTCGGAAAGCCGCACATGCCGTGTACTGCGATGGAACAGCGGGGCATTGATGAACTGTTCCAATTGTTGAATGCGATGAGTGATCACCGAGCGGGTCACGCCCATTTGCAGAGCTGCCTTGGCGAAATTGCCGGTTTCGGCCACACGCACAAAGGCTTCGACACTGAGTAAACGGTCCATGGGGTAAGTTCTCTGGAGGCTTTTGTTCTTATAGGAACGCCGAGGTTAACCTGACAACCTCTTTCACTCCACCGCCTCGACACACGCGAAATCCAGCCATGGACCGACAATCACCGCAGCATGGGGAAACATGCCAGCCTAAGCGTTCGCTGATCGGGCCCCGGACACCTTGCGGCGCCTTGAGAATCATTAGCACAGCAGCCAAGCCGAGCAGGATTATGTACAAGGCCCGTACTGAGCCAGGCAACGCGATAGAAAGTAAATCCACGTACCGATCGACAGTTTTTCTAGAGTGCAAATGATGACGATAAAGATCACCACGCAGTCTAGTCCTGCAGGCTGAACGCTCCATCTGGCTGCAAGCACATACACCATCAACTTGACCCGGAAAGGGTTGACCGACCGGACACAGCCTCAGAATCGCGAATCGCGGCTGGGGCTAGGCCCGCTGTCATGAGCACAGCAGACGCCACAGCCACCGCAACAATCGCAATGGCCAGTACAGTGAATTGGATCAGCATTTCGCGCTCGTCCCGATCACTACCGATCTGCCGCACGATGGCTGCGGGCGGTTTTTGTGCGGAGCCATCATCGAAAAATGACTTATCTACACCAATCCAGGCACCAATGGCGAAATAGGCGCCGCACAACCGGAACACGGTCAGCGTCGTGAGAGTCTCCGATAAGGCCACCAACACCCCGGAGAACAAAACCGCTAACAACATGTGTGAACAACATAAATAACAGATAGCCGTTCAGATAGACGAATACCTGCTGACCCGCCGAGATCAGGCTTGCGTGATTGGCCAGCAGACGCCATATTTGCTACTGGGCCAAGTAATAGGCGAGCTCGATATTGTCGTAGGTGTTTTCCCAGTCCCCAAGTGCTGAAACCCACTGAACACCAACGTGCGCTTGAAATGAAACCACAACCACCGTTGGGCATAGGCTGGAGATTTCTACGGCGCAGGAGGAAGTCCACGCGTTATAAAAAAAGCCAAAAATAAAATTTATTGTTTGAAAATCACAAATTCTGAAATTGCCAAAAAGAGCTTGTTACTTGCGGCACGCACGCCGCACAATTCTGCGCTAAAAATTATAGTCTTCGCGAAACATTGATTTAATCCTAAACACAAACTTATCCAGCAACACCATTCTGCCAGCCCGAAAGAATCAGCCAGACTATATATTGGGAATGGAGACCCTCTGGATATGTTTACAAACAATTTTAACTCGCACTTCAAGAGCTTTTATCGGCCTATTGAGGCTGCCTTGCGCTGGTGTAACCTGCTTTACCATGAGGAAAAAATCTTACAGGCAAACTGTTTATCCCCCCACGAACTCGCAGTACTTTTCCCGCAGTGGCCTTGTCTTCATGTTAACGTAGAAAAAATCCATGATGCAATTCGCAACCGAGAATTACCATATGGCTGTCTTGGAATAACAGTTCCTGCGGGAACTAAGATAGATTGCAACCAGCTAACGGTACGTCATTCTGACCTACGACTTTGGATGTCACTTAACTATCCTGATCAAAAACCTAATTTTCTATTTGGGTCAAGCTATAATGCACATGAAAAAGTTAGCATTGGTACTTACCTATCCCTCCAAGCTGATCGCGAAGCTCTTACACTTGAGCTTGAGATACTCCGACGTCTATACCAAGAAGTTCTGTCAGATCTCCAAAAGGTAGGACTGGAACAGGAAAGCCTCAAGCAGTTAGTCAAGACACAGGGGAGAATCGACGAGCGCAGTGAGCTCACATATCTGCAAATTATTGGAGCCTTACTCAGTATTTTTCTGGGACAGTCACCGGCGGGCAAGCCCCTTTCTGTGTTCAAAAGCCAGTCTGCAATTGTCGATGCCATAACTGCACGCTATAAAAATATTCCTGGCCTCAGTAAGCGAACGTTAGACGAAAAATTCGCGGCGGCCAACCGAAGCCTCATAAAGTAACCTAAACCATAGCGTTGCACTGCAATCCCACGAATTGCAGTGCAATGACTTTCCCCTATTTCTGCTATTCAATTCAGGTCACTTGCCACCACGCACCAATCTGCGCCAGGAGTGACCAGCATGTCCAGCCAATCCTCATCCACAGTTGAAACACCTCAACCACAGATCGAACGCCACATCATGCGGCGCGAAGAAGTCGAACGAAAAACCGGTTTCAAACGGGCGCACATCTACAACTTGATGAAAGAAGGGAAGTTCCCTCAGGCTAAGCGTATTGGGTTGCGCGCTGTTGGCTGGGACTCAGTGGAGATCGAGCGGTGGGTCGTTGAGCGTTTAGGTCATAGGGCCTGATGCCATGCGTGTGGTATCGGTGATTTCCACCAAAGGTGGTGTAGGCAAAACCACGGTGGCGGCCAATCTCGGCGGTTTGCTGGCGGATGCTGGCCTACGCGTCCTGCTGCTCGATCTGGATAGCCAACCCACCCTCTCCAGCTATTACGCTTTGAGCCAGAAAGCTGTTGCTGGTGCGTACGAGCTCATTGCATTCAACATGACAACTCCTGCACAGATTATTTCCAAGACGGTGATTACAGGGCTCGATCTGATCATCTCCAACGACGCTCATGACCAGTTGAATACACTACTGCTGCACGCCCCTGACGGGCGATTAAGGCTGAGCAATTTGCTCGACGATTTCCGCACGCGTTACGACCTACTTTTGATCGACACCCAAGGCGCACGTAGCGTGCTGCTGGAAATGGCTATCCTCGCCTGCGATATCGCCCTCTCCCCCATCACACCGGAAATGCTAGCAGCCCGCGAACTGAAGCGCGGCACCTTGAAGCTGCTCAGCGAACTCGAACCACTCCGCCGCCAGGGCATTACACCACCACCCTTACGACTGCTACTGAACCAAGTGAATGCCATTCGGGTGGACACCCGGATGATCACCCACAGCCTGCGCGAGACTTTCGCTGGGGTGTCCAATATCTCGGTACTAGACACCGTAGTTCCAGACCGAGTGGCGTATCTCAATGCCGCCACCCTTGGCCTACCGGTCCACCGAATCGAGACGCACCGGTCACGGGAACGACGCTCGCCATCAGCGCTGGAAACCATGCAAGCGCTGGCCATCGAACTGTTTCCGAAATGGCGCGAAGCGATCTCTACGGTAACCGGATGCGCGGAGGTTCAATGAGACGAATCACCCAACTGGCATTTCTCACCCAGTCATTGTGTTTGATCGACCTTGAGGCCAACCGTTTGGCTAGGAGTCTTCTGATGTTGGATCAACTTCCTATCATTGTTCAACCATCCACCCCCTGCCACCCACCTAGTGAGGAATACTGCACAGTGGTCTTTCGTCTACAAGACGGGCGCTCCGCCATGGGTTGGTTCCTCGCGGACCTGTCTCGTTATTTCGATGGCTCGGGGACTGCCGAGACCGTCAAGTTCGAGGTTGGTGACCATTTGCGCACCCGGCGTTAACTGAGGTAGCTCCAATGAAGAAGCTCACTCAGGAGGAAATCACCGAAAAACTGCACCAGGACCACTTCCCTCAAGGTCCAGAACTGGGGCGCTTATCCGATCCACTCAGTGATACGCCTATGCTGGTCACTCTGGAGCTGTTGCGGCCCTACGAACACAACCCTCGCTTCATCCGTAACCCGCTTTATGACGATATCAAGGCCTCGATCCGTGAACGCGGGCTGGATCAACCGCCGCCGATTACCCGCCGCCCGGGTGAAACCCACTTCATCATCCGCAACGGCGGTAATACGCGCTTGGCAATTCTTGGCGAGCTGTGGCACGAAACCCGCGACGAGCGTTTCTTCCGCATCCACTGCCTGTTCCGACCTTGGACTAATGAAATCACTGCCCTACTCGGCCATTTGGCCGAAAGCGATCTGCACGGTCAACTCACTTTCATCGAGCGGGCTCTGGCGGTGGCCAAACTCAAGGCCATGCTCGAATCAGATGGAGCAAGACTCTCGCAACGTGAGCTGGCACGACGTCTTACCGCTGGGGGCTACCCCGTTTCGCAGTCGCACATCAGCCGTATGCTGGACACCCTCGAACATTTACTGCCCGCAATTCCACAAACCTTGTATGCCGGGCTGGGAAAACCAAAAATTGAACGCCTGATTGGTCTGCGTAGCCAGGCGGAACGAACCTGGAATCGTTATCCAGCCGACGCCATCGCTTTTCCCGAGTTTTGGCTCGACACCCTAGGGCAATTCGATGCCGACCCAGAGTCCTTCGACCTTGAGCAAATCCAGGATGAACTGCTCGAACGCATGAGTCGCTTAGTCGGACAGTCCTACCGCATGTTGGCCCTGGAGTTGGGCGATACCCAACGGGTTATCCAGACGCCCGGCGTAGTCGTCACGCCCCCGCAGAACAACCTTCTGCCGAGCGTTGATGAGCCCGCGGCCGAGCCTCCCCCCTTCGAGCCGCATTCCAAATCAGCTGAAACCAGGACGCAGACCGAAACAGAGCGAGAGGACCAGGTCACACTGCCCGAAACGAATGTCGCATTAGCAGTCAGCCCTTCGTCACGTGTCCAGCAGATCCGCGAACAGATTGAGCGCGCCGCTGCCTCCGAAATAGCACAGACCGTCGAAATCAGCCCGATCGACGACATCTGGATCATCGCACCCACACTGGATACCCCCGAACAACTACGTTTAGCCATTGCCGGACTGGCTCTGGAAATGGCGGCTTATGCCGGACATCCCGAGAGCATCATCGACCAGAAGCATGGCCTGGGCTTCGCCCTCAGCATCGAGCAACTTGATCTTGCAGCGCCTCGTGCGGCCGGCGTTCACCTATTGTTGTTGGCCCTGTTACGTGCCCAAGACGAGGTGAACTGGGAGGATCGCAAGCAATTGCCATCAGCCCTGTTCGGGCAACTGCTATTGGGGGTCTATCAGCTCCCGCTGGCGGATCGCCCCGCCGTGGACGTAGGACTGGAACGACTGCCCGATTATCTGTTAATCAAACTGTATCGCCTCATTCGCTTAGCCCGGCGCCTGATCGACTTAACGCTTACCCATGAAGACGATTCACCAAGGGAGCTGCCATGAACCTGTCCTTCAATGTGCTCAACCAGGCCATGCTGACTCAAGTCCTTCACGAGTTGCGTCTGGGCAATCTGCAACGCTGCAAAGCACTCGGACTGGGCGAAGACGACATCTACCTGTTGCAATCCTTACCGCCCACTACGTTGTCGCGCCTGGCCCATGCCACTGTCCCTTGGGTTGAGGTCAAGATTGATTCGCCGGTGCTGCATCGGTTGATCGACCAGGCCGAACGCGACGAACAGAACGAGCGCTTGATCAACCGAGCGCTCAAGCTCGGCGCTAGCAGTACCATCATGTATCAGTGCTTTGGCTTGGCGCATTCTGAAACAGCCCTGCGCCGACGTCTGCTCAAAATAGAAACACGTAAGGGCCGCCCCCAGAACTTGAGCGAAGCGCAGGAACATGCGCTCTGGCAGCGTTGGTGCCAACTACGTGCTGAGGATGCCGCTGAGGATCAGCTCGATGCCATGATGATGTTGGCGGAAGAGCAACAGATCAGCTTGACCATCGTTTGGCAGCAGATCGACCATTACAGCAACGGAACATGAACACTGCCCCGTCCGGTCGCTGGCAACGTGTCCTGCAACAATGCACCCAGCAGCTGAGCGAACGCTGGCCCGCACGCCCCACCACTGAACCGCCCTCCAACCAAGCTCTACAGGCTGGCTTTCTGTTCAGTGGCCAATCTCACGAAGTCGTGCCACGTCGCCTGCTGTTGGATAGTCGGTTGACGCCTTTGGAACGTAATGCCTGGCAAGTGTTTCGACTCATGCTGCAAGGCCAGGGCGTGGTCACGCCACGTTATGAGGATTTGCAACCTTACCTATCCAGCGTGCCCTACGCTTCGTCAGCCTCCCGGGAAACCATCGCTCGCGTCTTAACGATGCTCAGGCTGACGCGCTGGCTTAGCTTGGTGAGTCGTGGTCGCGATCGGCTCAGCGGGCGGCTACAAGGTTCTCTGTACGTCCTGCATGATGAACCGTTAACCCCCGCCGAAGCCATGGAGCTGGATCAAGACTACCTGGAGCTGGTCGGACATGCCCTCTCTCATGCGACCAAGGCCGTGCGAATCGTCGCTCAGCATGTTTTGGAAGAAATCCGTCAAGACACCGATATCGATCTGGGTCGACTGCCCTCCCGGCTCGACAGTTGGAGCGAACATTGGACACAGCAAGGATTGGATCAGGCGACCGATGAAGCGTTACACGATTCCGAACGGGGTGGCGGTCACCGCGTTCGGAATCGTGTGGAACCTCGTTCGGATTCCGAACCGGGTCTGAACGCCAAGGTTTCCGGCAACGTTCGGAATCCGAATGCCGCCTGTACTGTATTAAAAGAAAGTATATGTACTGTACCGCGCGCGAACCCGGCAGTGGATAACCTGCACTGGCCTGATCCGTTGCACCTGAGTCTGAGCGAGCGGCAGGCCGTCACCGTGACGCTGAACAAGCTAAAACCAGAAGATCGGCAGGCGGTGCTCAACGAAGCGGGGGCGCGATGTGCGGCCGGCGGTATCCGCAAACCCGCGGCGTATCTGATGGGCCTGATCCAGCGGGCGCTGAAAGGCGATTTCCACCCTTGGGCAGGTCAGGCTGAATCGTTACCCATTGCAGAACCGCCACCCGCTCCCCCGCGCCAACTTAGGAAAAAGGGCGAACCCGCCTCTGCCCTCGCCCAAGCGTGCCTGGATGAACTGCGCCAGCTGCGTAGCAAACGCCCTGGACGTCAGTAGATTTGATGCCACTGGCATCATTGTCGAGCGTCTCGAAAATCAACCGTCTCGAACCAAATCGAACAGATAGCATTCAGCTTTTCAGCTGTCCTTGACCTTCGTCTGTCGCAACGTTCCCGTCCAAGCCTATGCGAGGACGACACCGTGGCCGATCACTATCAGCTCAACCTGGGCTCATTGCGCAGCAGCATCACCCTGACACTGCATACCCACCACGCCGCCCGAATCTGGCAAGGTCGAACCGCACGCGAAGGCGTCCACTCGATTATGGGTATGGCCGGCTACATCAGCGTCACCAACCTGATCAAACAGGCCGCAGCGCAGGACGATCCTTATGCCGATTGGGCGATCGTGCAGCTCGAAGAAAAATTGATGCAGGCCAAGGATGGGATGCTGGAACTGACCCAGCAGTTGGACCGGATCAGACAAGAGCTGCCGACGCAGATCGACATGGGCGACAACCTCAACATCCATCCCGTCACCTTACCGTTGTACATCGGCAGCCAACTGGGCTTCCTCGCCGTTTACCTGCTGACTGACTACGACACTTTGGTGCGACATACGCTGTTGGCTCATCACACCGCCTTGATCGGTCGTAGGGACATGGAAGCTTGGATCGACGACGGTGCTCATCTGCTGCGCAGCTTGTTTGGCCAGGCGCAGCGTTATCGGCATGCCGGCGTCACCCGTGATGATATGGCGGCGAATAACGCTCGTGCTCTTGCGGCTATGGAGAAGTTTGGATTACCCCCTATGGACATCCTTGAGGGGCATCGCCGCTCCCAGTTCTCGCCACCCATCGTTCGTCATGGTGCTGTGGCGGTGGATGACGCTGAAGCGTTGGCGGAGAACTCGATAGAGCCATCTGCGACAGTCGATGAGCCGGAGGACGAAGTATGAACCCCGTGATCCCGACTCAACCAATGCCCCTCGAAACACTCACACCGGATGCCTATCGACAGCTCGAACACGCTGCCTCCCTAAAAGGCCTTTTAAAACCATTTAAGGGTAAGGGGGAGCTGGAACACCTGGCGCAGGTGGCGAGGGGAATCGAGGCGCAGTTACGTCGCCTGATGGAGGCTGTGGCGCAGCACACCGAACAACCTCCTTACTCACTGCTGGATACCCGATTGGTGCTGCAGAACACCAATGCGGGCAGCACCTTTTTGCGTTGGCGCACCCGAGACTTCGCTCGTATGGGGGTTGCGGTCTGGGAACGCCAGGTCTCCAACAAGGCCTTGCCGCAAACCGTACACGAGGGATTGCACCGTTTCGAATGCGAGCGCATTGCACTGAACTTGCAGATGAGCGTGGTGCATTCGCTCTACCGCCAGGCTTCAACCTGCGCGATCAAAATGGCCAGCGCCGAACGACTGCTGCGCCAGTTCACACCAGCAGCGGAGATATCACGATGAGTACTTTTTTCGTCGGCGAAGGCAACATCGGTAGTGCGCCAGAGTTCCAGGAGTTCCCGTCAGGCAATGACGAGCCACGGCGTTTGCTGCGCCTGAATGTGTACTTCGACAACCCCGTGCCACGCGATGGCAGCTATGAGGATCGAGGCGGCTATTGGGCGCCGGTCGAGCTCTGGCACCGCGAGGCTGAACACTGGAGCACACTGTACCAGAAAGGCATGCGCGTGTTGGTAGAGGGCCGCACCGTGCGCGATGAGTGGGAGGACAGTGAAGACAATGCGCGGGTCACCTTCAAGATCGAGGCGCGTCGTGTCGGCATCCTGCCTCATCGCGTGCAGAACGTAGTCATGCGGGAGCGCTCAAGTGAATCAGCCTCGTCTGCGGCTCCCGTCGGGCAGGCTACAGACCAGGCCAGCTCGCCTGCGTCGAAGTCCAAAAAGCGCAGAGGGCAGCCACCATCGGCATGACTAACTTGAGGCATAAAAATTGCGCCTTTGCGCGAAGTGCCTGATCTGTCATTACCCGCTGCTCGTGAAGCACTGTCGTCCGCGACTACGAGGTAGCAGCCTCGCCCCCCATTCAAGACCGCCCTCACCAACTAATATGAGGAACCTGCTATTCAGGTTTCTCATAGCTCGCCACTGCTGTTTCCAAGAACGCTGCGCCGAACTCAATACGGAGCAGGTCTATGCGTCTCTTTCTCTGCGAGAAACCCTCCCAAGGTCGTGACATCGCCAAGGTTCTCGGAGCCAGCCGACGTGGCGATGGTTGCTTGATCGGACGCGAGACAACCGTCACCTGGTGTATCGGTCACCTGCTGGAAACGGCCCCACCTGAAGCCTATGGCGATCAGTACAAAACCTGGTCATTGGATCATCTCCCGATCATTCCCGCGCAATGGAGGGTTGAGGTCAAACCCAAGACTGTCGCGCAGTTCAAAATCATCAAACAGCTGCTCAACGAAGCTACCACCGTCGTCATCGCCACCGACGCCGATCGCGAAGGTGAAATGATTGCCCGCGAGTTATTAGAGCTCTGCAACTATCGTGGTTCTGTTGAGCGCCTCTGGTTATCCGCACTCAACGAGGCGTCGATTCGCAAAGCACTGTCGTCGCTGAAGTCTAGCCAGGAGACCTTCCCGCTCTATCATTCAGCCCTCGCCCGCAGCCGCGCCGATTGGCTGATTGGTATGAACCTCAGTCGTTTGTTTACCCTCCTAGGACGGCGGGCGGGCTATGACGGCGTGCTGTCGGTTGGACGCGTCCAAACACCCACTTTGCGCTTGGTGGTTGAACGAGACCGCGCGATTGCCAGCTTCGTCTCTGTGCCGTACTGGGTGGTGGATGTGCACCTGTCCTCAAGGGGGCAACCCTTCATCGCGTCGTGGATACGACCAAGCTCAGGACGTGACGAAGCCGGTCGCTGCCTGCAGCAGGCGCTCGCCAGTCAAGCCGTCCAAGCGCTTTCTGGCAGCAAGACCGCCACCGTAGTCTCGCTGCAGACTAAGCATTTGCGCGAAGCGCCACCCCTGCCCTTCGACCTGAGCACACTGCAAGAAGTCTGTTCACGCAAGTTGGGACTCGGCGCTCAGGAAACACTGAACATCGCCCAAGCCTTGTATGAAACCCACAAAGCCACCAGCTATCCGCGCAGCGATTGCCGTTATTTGCCAGAGAGCATGTTCAACGAGGTAGCCGCGGTATTCGATGCCCTACTCAGAATGGATTCCGCATTGCGCCCAACGCTCGGAAGCGTCGATCGATCATTGCGCTCACGAGTATGGAACGATGCCAAGGTCACCGCGCACCACGCCATCATCCCCACCACAGAACCGGCGAACCTTGGGCGGATGTCAGAACAAGAGCGCCAAGTCTACGAACTGATTCGTAGCCACTACCTCGCGCAGTTTCTACCGCATCACGAGTCTGATCGAACCGAGGTCGAACTGGAGTGCGGCGCCGAACGTTTGACTGCTGTTGGCAAACAGATCCTCGTCCAAGGCTGGAAAGACTTACTCTCCGACAACGCCGAAGACAATGAACTCAGTCAAAAGTCCCAGGTATTGCCCGTCCTACAACAGGGTACACAGTGCGCAGTGGACGACGTGGAACTCAAGTCCATGCGCACCACTGCGCCCAAACCGCTCACCGAGGGCGATCTGATCAAGGCGATGAAAAATGTGGCCAAGCTGGTCAACGACCCGCGCCTGAAACAGAAACTTCGGGACACCACCGGTATCGGCACCGAAGCCACGCGAGCCGGCATCATCAAGGGGTTGATTGATCGCGGTTACTTGCTGAAGAAAAAACGTGCGTTAACGGCCTCCGCAGCGGCCCATACCCTGATCGAAGCGGTACCCGCTGCAGTCGCGGATCCGGGTATGACAGCAATCTGGGAGCAAGCTCTGGATGAAATCGAAGCGGGACGTCTGACCCTGGATGCATTCGTTGCTAAGCAGGCGCAGTGGATTACCCAGCTGATCGCAAACTGCGGAGCGCTTACCTTAGCGGTAGCGGCCGAAGCCGGGCCTGCCTGCCCCATTTGCAACGCCTCAATGCTCAGGCGGAAGGGAAAATCAGGACCGTTCTGGTCATGCTCCCACTACCCGAACTGCAAAGGCACACTTCCGATCAGCAAAGGGACGCGACACACATGACGCGCCATTCGTGATCACCAAAATCTTAGAGTTGATGTATAGGGTCAGTGCGTCATCAATGGAGGTTGATCTTCCTCCAAATCACTTAGCGGTTGTCCGATTTCACGGGCCAAAGCGATGCCTGTCGCGATCCATATCTGCCCCAGTTCGTTGAACGCTTTTAGGTGAGCAGGATCTTCGTTGAGCCAATGAACAAGGCTGTCGAAGTGTGCGGGGTTATCAGGGCAATCATGGATCTTGATGAACAGCTCCAGTGTTCGTTCCCAGATCAGGTCCATGACGTTCTCGCGCTGCTCATCCATGCTCAACCTTTCCTCCCTTTGCCCGTATCAGGCCGCTCAGTCTCGCTGGTCACTTCGGCCTCTGATTCCTGGAGGAACAGATATCACGTCGCGACAAACAGCTATTTCAGTCAATAAAACAACCTTAAAAGTCGATACTCAACCGTTAAGGATGTTCATGTCAATGGGTCTTTGCTCAACTATTCGGGTTGAACTGGAGAACTCATCACTTGGCACCTAAACATCCGACCCAAGCGCAAATCGGGCGCATGATCGCGAAACACCGCACTCAGCGTAATCTGACCCAGGAAGAGGTGGCCGAACGCCTGGGGATCGGCAGCGAAGCCATTTCGCGCCTTGAGCGGGGTGTCGTGGAGCTTTCCGTGGTCAAGCTGATGCAACTGGCGGACATCTTCGATTGCCGGATGGATGAACTGCTGACGGAGTCGAGCAATCGCCCCAACGACCAGGGCCAGATGATCGCGGGCCTGCTGAGCGGCCTGCAAGAAAGCGACCGTGCCTTTATCCTGACGACCGTCGAACAGCTGGCCGCTCATCTCAGTAGCAAATAACCGCTTCGCCCACTGGCTTGACGTCGTCACACCCGCTCTGCTGTAGTGCCTCAGGATCATCGCTTACGGCGACCCAAGACCGATTCTCTCCGGGTAGCTCGGTCGGACTCTTAGAGTTCGGAGCCTTCTCTTCTGCGGAATTTCATTCCCGCTTTGTGCTCGACTGGATCAATGTGGCGGATGACCACTGTTGCCTCTGCCAGGCATCAGCGGTCATCCGCTACGGCGATCCCATTCAGTCCCGGAGCCCGCCGGGGAAACACTGGGCACCCTTTGTGCGCGGATGCGTGCCAGCGTATTCCGACCCAGGCCACGATAAGGGTCGGTTGGCGAATCATGGCGCAGTTAAATCAAGTTTTGCGAGGAGCTTGTCGACTGCGTCAGACCGCCTAAGGTGGCTTTTCTATTCCTCGCCTGGCACCCCGCCAGGCCCGCTCTTCATTTTTTTCAGTCCAATAATTTCCACTGTATTCCGGCTATGAAAAATCAGCTTACGGCGTCTTGACGCGCCCCTGTGACAGGCTTATACAAAGGGCGTGGTTCGCTGTCGTTGACAGCCCAGCCCAGGTAGCTTGAACCTTCAAGGCTACGCCACGCTTGTGGTGGTTTACCCAAGAGCGATCAGCATTCGGAGGCTCGCACGATTACCGCTTCAGCGGTGATGAATGCCCACTATCCCCAGATCCGCAAACCACTACTGCGGATCCTCTTCTGCTGCATCGCTATTCCCCGGGCGCATCGTTCTGATTGTCATCGGCTTGCCGGTGTCGAGTCGTTCATCGTTCACCTTACCCACCCTGACGGGGCTCACTTCCCCGTCAGGGAACTGTGCGTCACCGTTTTTCCTTGAAAGGAGAACCACCATGGCCCACGCCAACCAATCCCAAGAAGCAACTACTTACTTCAATCTGCACACCATCGGCATCGGCTACCTCAACCGCGTTCGTGAAGTACAAGTCCGCCGCGGCCAGCCGTTCATGGCCTGCGATATCGCTGCTCTGCACGGTGCAACCGATGCAGTCGAGTACACCCGCTTCGACTGCAAAGTCGCTGGGGGCGAAGCTGAACGCTTGATTCGTCTCTATATGGACGCCGTCAAAGCCGAGAAAAAGGTCTTGCTGTCGTTCCGTATCGGCGACCTGTGGATCAATCCATTTCTCTATGAGAAAGGAGATAAACAAGGTCAACCGGGCGCCAGCCTGAAAGGTCGTCTGCTGTTCATCGACTGGATCAGGGTCAACGGCGTATTCGAGTACAAAGCGCCCGCCAGGCAGGAGGCAACAGCACCTGCTGAGCCAGCGCCAAACAGTGTGCCATCCCCAACGTCGGCTGATGCCGAAGCTGAGGATACCCAGAACCCAACAGAATCCAGGACAGAACCTGAATCTGCATCCGCTCCCCGCACGGCCCGCCGTGTCGCCACGCGTGCTGCTCAGTCCGCCTGAACAGCCCAGGGTGTTTTACATCAAGGCGCTCAATCGAGCGCCTTTCTTCAATCCGCACAGGAGAGCCCATATGGAATCCTTCTGGCTTTGCGACGATTGCATGTTCGCTGCGGCTTACGAGGACTACAGCATGTTATCGCTCTACTACACGACGGATGAAATCGAGAAACGCATCGCCGGCCTCCATCGCGGGCTGGTTCGGCTAATGCCCATCAGTGCCGACTTCGACCTCGAAACTGGCCGTGGAATACGAACCTGCTCCCCATTGACCTGCGATGGTTGTGATTCACACCTGCACGGACAACGACACCGATTCACTCGGCTGTAAACAGCGCGTCATCGGGCAATGTCCTTGACTCTATATCCACCTCGGGGACACCACTCCCCTCGGGTGTGTACCCCCGGATTGTTCCCTTCGGAGGTACCCATGAGCACCCAACTCACCCTGATTGAAACCTCGGATGTCGAGGCCGGTCGTATCGCCCAGGAAAACCAGGTGATCGACGAAGCGCTGCACATTCTGGATCGTCGGCTGTTCACCCGCGGACCCAACCTGACGTCACCTGACGTCGTGGCCTCATACCTAAAACTGCATATTGCACCTCAAGAGCATGAGGTTTTCGGTGTGATTTTTCTCGATGCTCGCCATCGCGTTCTGGCATTCGAGATCCTTTTTCACGGAAGCATCGATGGCGCCAGTGTTTACCCTCGCCAAGTCGTCAAGCGCTCCCTCGCACATAACGCAGCTGCTGTAATTGTCGTTCACAACCACCCCTCCGGTTGCACGGACCCCAGCCTCACGGATCGCGCCTTGACCGCACGGTTGAAAGAGGCGTTGGACTTGATCGAAGTGCGCGTACTGGATCACTTCATCGTCGGCGAAGGTCGTCCTCTCTCCCTTGCTGAGCATGGCTGGCTTTAATCCCCTCAATAGGCGCCTTCGGGCGCCTTGTTCATTTTCATCCTGGAGGATACTCATGAATTCCACTACCCAAACCCCAGCGATGCTGGAGGCCTCAAACCCATTCGTTCGCGGCTATGACAATCTATCTATCGAACGGCTGCTGCTGATCACCTACGCGAACGACTGCCCTCCCTGTTTTCGCTCCGTACACGACTCACAAACTCATCTGCCCGACGATGCGCTAGAACTGTTCCCCTGCCTGTTCTGCGATGATTTCGCCATAATCAGTGGAGACCAATTGATTCCGGATGAGTTGGATGAACGTTGCCAATCCACCGGGCTGGTGCGCCAAGTGATCTACGCCGTGAATAGTGAAATGCTCAGCGAGCGGCATCACGTTGGCGATCTGTACTCCCTCGAAGAAGCCCAAGCCATGGTCCATCGTTTGAGCTTCGACACAGGACATTACAGTCGAGCCTGGGAGATCAGCGCCGCACACCTCACTGAAGAAGCACTGCACCACTTGGAAAGCCGAGTTGGCAATTTCGACTCCAGACCAACCGGACTGCTGTTTGAACCCTTTGCCCTGCCAGACTGCAATGGCGTCGGATGTAAGCTGATCGGAACGCCCTGGACCGACGATAACTTGGTGAAGATCGAGGGCAATCCTTACTCTTCGCTGAGGCAAGAGCAGCTCGACGCCGGTACGCCAGAGGCCTTGGTCAACGTACTGTATCTGGCGGCATTAGCGGATGTGAGGTTGTTGATTTTCGACCCCGACGCTGCCGTCTTGGATGGGCTAGCCATTTTTGATGAGTAGCAATGCCTTCGGCGTTAACACGACTCGCCTTGAATCAACCTTCTCACTGAATGACGCCTTCACCTCATGTCAGGTTCTGCACTGAATCTGACATGAGGTTTTTTCCATGGAGCGTTTTTTCACGCCTGTCTGCCTGCTGGGTTTATTGAGCGCCTGCACGGCCCAGATCCCCACCCCATTGCCAACTAGTCCAGAGAATGCCGGTGGCTCCAATCGGGCCCAGCTTTCGAGGAGTACAGTCGAAGAGAGTCATCCGACAGAGCTCCGCTATGGCCGCTATACGCTGGTCAGCACCGAGCCCACGGCAGAGCAACGTGATCTTCTCGCTCAAATCATTGACGTGAGCATTCCGTCCAACCTAAATCCTTCCGTACAGGAGGCGATGCACTACGTGCTGCAGCGCTCAGGTTATTCGCTCTGCCCTGCTGCCGAACCAGTAAAAATAATGTTTACCCGGCCTCTGCCCGCCGCCCATTACCGGCTCGGCCCGATCTCACTACGCAACGCGCTACGAGTACTGGCTGGCCCCGCCTGGCTACTCACGATCGATGAGGTTAGCCGTTTGGTCTGCTTCGAACGGCAAAAAAATGATGCTGCCGTCGTGCGGCTCGCACCCAGCGCGGCCCATCAGCCGGAGGCACGCCCATGAAAGCCACAACGTTTCAAACCCTCATTGTCGGCTCACTTTGCCTGGCGGTCTCCGGGCTGAGTGGTGGTTTGTATAACCAGTATCAACGCGTGACCGAGCTGGAAAATGCGAACGCCCAACGCCTGCAGACCCTGGATACCCTGCAACGTGACTCCAATACGCTCATGGACGCACAGGAAAAGCTGCAGTACTCACTGAAAGACCTGAAGCAAACGGTCGATACCGGTGAGCAACAGGCCAATACCCTCGATCCGATGCTGGATCAATGGGCGCAAGAGATTCAGGAGCTTCGCGACGCTCTGGCAGACCGCGCCACCGAAGCCGACATGGTCGCGCTACGCGCACGACTTGAGCACGTCGAGCAGCAACTCCTGGACCTCAAAAGCCAACCACCACTCCCACCACTGACGCCTTCCTCGGCCAAGCCGAAAAAAACCGCTCAGCCCAAGCCTGCCCCGCTCCTGCCGCCATTTTCAGTGTTGAGCGTCGAGTACCGCGGTGGCGAGCGCTTTCTGGCGGTCGCACCTCCTGACAGTCGCTCGCTCAATGATATCCAGTTGCTGCACAACGGCGAGCAGTTCGGCACATGGCAACTGAAGGCGCTGGAGCCGAACGCGGCTATCTTCGCGGTGACCGCTCAGCCAGACCAGACCGTGCACCTCCCTTGAGAAGCGATCATGAACAGAGCTCCGCTGAACCCCATCGTCTGTTTCATTTCATTGCTGAGCACGGGCGCTGCGCTGGCCAACCCCGTCACGACACCGTCACGGACCCAGGACACGCAGTCTGCTCCGCTGGAGCGTTCGCACTCAGAACAGGCGGCAAGCTGGGGTTTGACCGAGCAGGAGTGGACGCGCTTCGAACAGATCCAAGCCGGCCCGCGTGGTTTCTGGAGCCCGAATCTCGATCCGCTGACTGCACTCGGCGTCGAAGCAGAGACCAACCAGGAGCGTCAGCGCTATGCCGAATTGCAGGTAGCGCTGGAAGCTAAACGTGCCGAGCGCGAGTTGGCCTACCAAAACGCTTACACCGCAGCCTGGGCCAAGCTGTTTCCGGGACTGTTGCCGATCCAGGGTATGGCATCCCCGTCCCCTGCCAGCTCTTTGGTAGAGCCGCGCCAAGCGCTGTTTGTCGAAGACCATTGCCCTGCGTGCACCGCTGAAGCGCAGCGTCTGCAAAGCAGTGATACAGCGTTCGATATCTACCTGGTGGGCAGCCAAGGTGAGGATGAACATGTCCGTGGCTGGGCGCGGCAAGCAGGCATTGATGCGAGCAAGGTCCAACACCGGCAAATCACCCTGAACCATGATCGCGGGCGCTGGTTCAGCCTGGGAGCCCCGAGACCGTTACCCGTCACATTTCAGCAGGTGAACGGACAATGGCAACGTCTCGATTGATTGCTATTGCGCTCCTGCTGACGGTGCACGCCGTCCGGGCAGACGAACTTCCGCCTCCGGCTTATCAACTGGCAGCGCATGACGCCAACGTCCCTTCCACGGTGTTGTTCGCGATTGCCCTGCAGGAGAGTGGCGCCCGCCTCCGTGGTCGACTGCTGCCCTGGCCCTGGACGCTGAATATTGCCGGTCGCCCTTACCGTTTCGCCAATCGTCAGACCGCCTGTCACGCCTTGCTTCAGGCGCTTGCTCGGTATGACGCCAAGCGGGTCGATGCCGGGCTTGGGCAAATCAACCTGGGTTATCACGGACAGCATTTTTCCAGTCCCTGCGAAGCCCTCGAACCCTATCGCAATTTGGCCGTAACTGCCGCGTTGCTGCAAGAGCATCACGCGGTCACCGGTGATTGGGTGTCAGCTGCTGGCCGATATCACCGCCCGGCAGGAGGAACGCCGGCCGCGCGTTACCGCGCGGTCTTTTCTCAACAACTCGAACGACTGCAGGTTTCCCTCAAACAGGGCACACCACCATGAAGCGAATTCCCAGTGCGTATTACTTCGCCGTGCTCTTGGCTGCGCTCGCCCAGCCGGGACTGTCGTTTGCGGAAGTTCAGCCTGGCGGTGTCACCCGCCCCCAGTTTGAAGCTTCCAGGCCGCCAATAAACAACAAGACCCAGCCTGCTCGGGCCATACATGCAGACCTATCTGCATTTGCCGATGAAACCTGGTTACTGCCCGTGCGCAGCTCTCACTTGAGCCCAGGCCAAATCACAAATCGCACCCTGGACATGCCGGGCTTGCAGCCATTTTTCCTGGTCGGGGAGGATCCCCAATCGTTGGCTTGGCTGCATCAGCGTGCGACTGAACTGCAAGACATGGGGGCGGCCGGCCTCGCCGTCGAAGTGACCGATACTGAAGCCCTGGCCCGAATTCGAGCAGCCGCGCCGGGCATCACCATCCTGCCGGTCAACGGCAACGACATCGCCTCTCGCCTGAAAATTGAGCACTACCCTGTCTTAATCACAGCCACCTCACTGGAACAGTGAGTCTGGGTCATGGCCGAGCACGCGATGGAGTCCAAACTCAGGCCCGCAGTCGAGCTGTATACCGTGGCGATCTGCGTCGCCGCGGCGGTGTTATGCCTGTATTCGCCCTGGGCCGTGGCGCTATCATCCGAACTCGGTCTAGTTGCGGCTCTGGCCTATGCCCTGTTCGGTTTGATCCGCCTCCGACAAGCCTGGGAGGTGTTGCGCTATCGGCGCAATATCCGCCGGCTGCCTCGCTACGAACTGACCAGCCGGCAGATTCCGGTGAGCCGCAAACGTCTGTTCATGGGCCGCGGCTTTCGCTGGACCCGCCTGCACACCCAACGCATGGTCGAAGCCCAAGACCCTGCGGTCGCCCACTATGTCGACCAACCTACCTGTTACCGCCTGGCCCGTGGACTCGAACGACGCCTGGAGCATGCACCGTTTCCGCTCTCGACACTGGCCCGTCTCACCGCCTGGGACAGGGCCTTCAATCCGCTGCGCCCGTTGCCCCCGGTCGGTGGTTCACCGCTGCTGCATGGGGTCGAGCCCGACGAAACGGAAGTCAGCCTGCCCCTGAGCGAACGGGTCGGACACACCCTGGTGCTGGGCACGACTCGTGTTGGCAAAACGCGACTCGCCGAGGTGTACATCACCCAGGACATTCATCGCATCGAACATGAGGTAGTCATCGTCTTCGATCCAAAGGGCGACGCCGACCTGCTCAAGCGCATGTACGTCGAAGCCAAACGCGCCGGTCGGGAGAAGGAATTCTATGTTTTCCATCTAGGCTGGCCAGAGATCTCCGCGCGTTACAACGCCGTAGGACGTTTCGGGCGCATTTCGGAAGTGGCGTCTCGCATCGCCGGGCAACTCAGCGGCGAAGGAAACTCCGCAGCTTTCCGTGAGTTTGCCTGGCGCTTCGTCAATATCATTGCTCGGGCTTTAATCGAGTTGGGCCGACGTCCGGACTACCTCCAAATCCAGCGACATGTGGTCAATATCGACGCGTTGTTCATCGAATACGCGCAACAGTTTTTCGCCAAGACCGATCCGAAAGCGTGGGAAGTGATTGTCCAGCTTGAAGGCAAGCTGACTGAAAAGAATATTCCCCGGCATATGGTCGGGCGCGAAAAGCGCGTGGTGGCCGTCGAGCAGTACCTGGCGGTGGAACGGGTATTTGATCCGGTACTGGACGGATTGCGTTCGGCGGTACGCTACGACCGTACTTACTTCGACAAAATCGTGGCTTCGCTACTGCCGCTGCTGGAGAAACTCACCACCGGCAAGACCGCCCAGCTACTGGCTCCCAACTACACCGATTTAGATGACCCGCGGCCAATATTCGACTGGATGCAGATCATCCGTAAACGCGGCATCGTTTACGTCGGCCTGGATGCACTGACCGATGCCGAGGTGGCTGCCGCCGTCGGCAACTCCATGTTCGCCGACTTGGTCTCGGTCGCGGGCCACATCTACAAACATGGCATTGACCATGGCCTACCCCAATCGGGCGGCACCGGCGACAAGCTGCCCATCAACCTGCACGCTGACGAGTTCAACGAGTTGATGGGCGATGAATTCATCCCGCTGATCAACAAGGGTGGCGGTGCCGGCGTCCAGGTAACCGCCTACACCCAGACCCTCAGCGATATCGAAGCACGTATCGGCAACCGCGCCAAAGCTGGCCAGGTGATTGGCAACTTCAACACCCTGCAAATGCTGCGGGTGCGCGAAACCGCCACTGCGGAACTGCTCACTCAACAGTTGCCCAAAGTTAATGTGCTGACCAAGACCCTGGTCTCGGGCGCCACCGACACCTCCGATCCTGAGGCCAACACCGACTTCACCTCGTCCTCACAGGACCGTGTCAGTAGCACCAGTGCGCCGCTGATCGAGCCCGCTCATATCGTTAGTTTGCCCAAGGGACAAATGTTTTCCTTCCAGGCCGGTGGACAGCTTTGGAAAGTCCGCATTCCATTGCCGAAACCCTCCAACGACGATGCCATGCCCAAGGACCTGCAGGAGCTTACCCAGCGGATGCGCGCCACTTACAACGAACAGGCGGGCCAATGGTGGAGTGCGAGCGGTGGCGGCCCGACAACCAACTTCGATCTGGATCAGGTGGGGTAGCCCGCCCCGCTACAGGTTTTGATTCAGCAAACACGTATTCGGCAGGCGCCGTGGCAGCATCAACTTAACGGTGCGCAATGGAGTAAAGGATGGCGACTTCCGTACAGAACACGCCGCCACAACCGATCCAGCGCCCGGGATTGATCGTCTCGGTTATTGGCTTCGTCTTACGCATCATCGGTTTGCTGATCGCCTCGTTACTGTTCTCGATACTCATCGAGTTCGCCGGTTTGCTGCTGTTCTGGGGCGATCAGGGTTGGCGGCACAGCCAGGTCATGCTGAATAGTGAGCTGGGGTGGCTCAGCGAGCACTTCAAAGCTTCTCTCATCCTCCAACAACCCGGGCGAAGGATTGTTCAAGTACTGGATTTTCTCAATCAATGGTTGCTGGTCAAGACTGGCTTTGCGGATTTTTCCCAGCAGGCGCGGGTATCGAGCATGGACAAAAGCTTCTGTGGGTGGATCAACCAGTTTTACGTGAGCATTGAAGATTTTGTGCTGGCGGCGGTGTATGTGACCTTTACCTTCGTGGTGCGCCTGACCATTCTGGTCCTGGCGACACCCTTGTTTCTGCTGGCCGCGCTCACCGGTTTTGTGGATGGTTTAATGCGCCGGGATCTACGAAAATTTGGCGCGGGCCGAGAAAGTAGCTTCGTCTATCACCGCGCCAAACGGGCAGTGATGCCACTGCTGATCGTGCCCTGGATCATTTACCTGTCGCTGCCCTTTTCGCTCAATCCTATGGTAGTTTTTATACCTTGCGCCGTCACGCTTGGTCTGACCACTGCAATTACATCGTCGACTTTCAAGAAGTATCTTTGAGTCCAACATAACACCACCCCCAAAGCCAAACGATGGTTAACACCAACCCAAAATCTTGAACGATCCATATAGCACCACTAAGCCGACTCACCCAGCACCTTCATTAGATGCCGCCTAATAGAAATAATTGAATCAAAAGTAACTTTCACCTTATTCTCCGTCAACTTTGGAGGATAGACTCTAACCATATTCCCGCCACGACGCACCCCAACATAATAATCACATTTATTAAGAAGAAACTCTCGAACATAACCTGACTGCTTAAATTCCTGCACCAACACAACCACTTCCCGATCAAGAACAGCAAGGTTGCTTACCAGCGTAAACTCCATCAAATCAACAGCATCACTGAGTTCTTGACAAGTATACGACGCATAATTTCCACTAAAATCTGAACTCCAAATATTTGCCCCCTCCTGGGTCCTTTCGAAGTCAAACTTACTTATCACGCCAGCCGCATCTTTCCTATCAAGAATCGCAAACGGGTTCTCGTGATACGCCAAAACCCCGCCCGCCTCACTATAAACTACATTAAATGGTCCCAATGAAACTTCTAACGCATCCATAAACCTCTTATAGGGGTATCTCATTACCTGCTCATCAAGGAGGTTTTTCCGATATTCCTGCGTCAAAGAAAAAAAAGCACAGCCAGCGAAGATACAACAACAATCCAACCTGTAAAATTAATCTTTCGAACTCCTACTGCCTTTGGATCCCAAGTTCCTCCCTTCACTCCAGCCAAGGCAATTACAAAAGCAAGAAACGACAACAAGTAGCTCACAAGACGCCTCCTTCCTTCAATCCAAACCTTAATGTTTTCAGGGGCTCCACACCATACAGTCATCCCCACTTAATCATTTCCCTTTAGAGCTATGCCTGTAGAATATCAACATTGTTCCGCTCATCAAAACGATAGCCCTAGGTTCAGTTTTTCTACAGTTTTATTGTCACACGTCCCCGATTCTGCTCCCTAGTCAATCAGGGGCCATAATCATGCCGGTTTCTGTCATTCACTACCTGTTATTTCTCTCGCTGACCATCCTCCATGGCAGTTGCTATGCCACGTCCGACCAAGAGCAGGTCCAACTCAGCCTTATTCAACGGCAACTCGACACTATAGAGGCCTCAGTCCAGAAAGCTGAAGCATCCAGTTTCATTGAACCAAATGAACGCTATCGCTTCGACTATTCCCGGCTGACTGAAGATATCCAGCGCATCCGCCAAGGTGTACAGAACTATGTCTCCCCTTCCCGCGCTCAACCTCGCGACCCCAGCGAGCTAACCGGCGATTACCTACTCGAAACGCCGCCCACGGAGCCCTCGCCATGAGCATGACTGACGCTCAGACCGCTGCCTTCCAAAATGCCTCCGGTTTCTCGGCACAGAACAGTTCCACGCTGTGGCTATCCCTGGTTCTCGTCCTGGCTTTGCTCTGGTGTGCCTGGGTGATGTGGACAGCTTACCGGGGTTGGGCGGCTGGCAGTGTGCGTTTCGGAGCCTTCGGCGGCAGTGTCGCCCGCGTCTTGCTCGCCCTACTCGTCCTGATGTTCTTCACGCTGTCCTAATCCAGGAGATCGCCGCCATGCTCAAGTGCTTTGCCCCCCTGAAAAACAACCTGCGCGATCGTGCCAGCCAGCGCTTGATCGGTCTGCTGCTGGTGCTCGGTCCAAGTTTGGCATTTGCCGAACTTCCCACCATGGAAGCCCCTTCGCGTGGCGAAGGTTCCGGGTTGATCGAGACGATCAAAAACTACGCCTACGACGGCGGCATCCTGCTCGGGCTGCTGATCGCCCTGCTCGCCTTTCTCGGTGTGGCCTGGCATTCGCTGACCGTCTACGCCGACGTGCAGAACCAGCGCAAGACCTGGAAGGACCTCGGCGCCGTGGTCGGCATTGGAGCGCTGTTGGTGGTGATCATCATCTGGTTCCTGACCAAGGCCGCCGCAATTCTGTGAGATCGACATGAATGACACCATCGAACGCCTTGTCGACGGCACTTTGGTCTTTCTGCCTGAGCGACTCAATCGTGATCCCGCTGTGTTACGCGGTTTGACCAATGATGAGATGTGGGTGGCCCTCGGTGCTGGCGCATTTATCGGCCTAGTGCTGGGTGTCCCTCTGGCGATTGCCACCGCCTCCATTGCCGTGGCGCCGACCAGCATGATCGGAGGCATGGCCGTGGTGTTATTTGCCGGTGGCACGCTACTGCGTCGGGCCAAACGCGCCCGCCCCGAGACCTGGTTGTACCGCAAACTGGGATGGGTACTGGCTAGCCGTTGGCGCCTGGGGCGCGGAGGTTTGATCCTGCACTCCGGCACCTGGACGGTTCGTCGTTCGCGTCGATTGCGCCCTGCCCTGTCCCGGTGGCAGCCATGAGCCGATTTCGGAACAAGGTGGACGCCCAACAAGCCCATATCTTCAGCCTGCGTCTGGCGGTAGTTATCCTTGCCCTGGTCTGCGCCGGGCTATGGTACGGCTGGCGCTCGGCACCGACCGATCTGACCGTGCATGTACCACCGGATCTGCGCTCGGGCAGCACTCGCAAGTGGTGGGATATCCCCTCAGAAAATGTCTATGCCTTTGCCCTGTATATCTTTGGTCAGCTCAACCGCTGGCCCTCGGATGGCGAGGAGGACTATCGCCGCGCTATCTATGGCTTGCAGTCCTACCTTACACCTGCCTGCAAGGCCTTCCTCGACGGCGACTACGAATACCGCAAGGCCGCCGGTGAACTGCGCCAGCGGGTGCGTGGGGTGTACGAAATTCTGGGCCGAGGTTACAGCGAAGATCCGGAACTCAGGGTCAAGCAACTCGACCGCGACAGCTGGCTGGTCAAGCTCGATCTCAACGCCGATGAGTATTACGCCGCGGAACCGGTGAAACGGGTGGTGGTGCGATATCCATTACGCGTAGTGCGTTTTGACCTGGATCCCGAGCGCAACAAGTGGGGACTCGCACTGGATTGTTATCAGGGCACACCGCAAAAAATCTCCCTGCCTGGAGGTGAGCCATGAAATGGATTCCTACCCTGGGGCTCACCATCGCACTGATGCTATGGGGAGCTGCAGCGCAGGCCATCGAGTTGATGCGCTGGGAACGCCTCCCTCTCGCGGTCCCGCTGGTGATTAATCAGGAGCGGGTGGTCTTTATCGATGAGGATGTCCGAGTCGGCGTCCCCTCAACTCTGACCGGCAAGCTGCGCGTGCAATCTACCGGCTGCACGCTGTACCTGCGCGCGTCAGAAGCCATTGCACCTACCCGATTACAACTGCAATCGGTCGCGACGGGCGAGATCATCCTGCTGGATATCGCCGCCACGCCTGGCGATCAACCGCTCGAGCCCGTGCGTATTAGCAAGAATGCTCCGGTGCAGACTACCGAGACGGAATCCAGCACCGTCCTTGTTCCAGAACGTACGCCGATCCCGGTCGCTTTGACGCGCTACGCCGCACAAAGCCTGTACGCACCTTTACGTACCGTTGAGCCTCTGCCCGGCATACGTCGCGTCCCGCTCAAGCTGCGCACTGCACTGCCGACCCTGCTGCCGACTGAAAACGTGTCCAGCACGCCCATCGCCGTCTGGCGACTGGGTGATTACTGGGTGACGGCGGTGAAGTTACGCAACCGTGGTGTAGCGACGGTGCAACTCGATCCGCGTCAGCTTCAGGCCAAGTTGTTCGCCGCGTCCTTCCAGCATGCTTTCCTCGGGCCTATCGGCAGCCCTGAAGACACCACGATTGCCTACCTCGTCACCCACGGTGCCGGCCTCGAACGAGCCGTGCTGCTTCCGCCCATCGCGCGAGGTGCTGACGATGAAAGCTAACGCCTTGCTCAAGTGGCTGGTACCGGCTGTGCTGCTCGGCGTGGTGTTCATCATCTTGAAATCCTGGGTCGCGGGCGCTACCACGCCTTCGCCAGTAAGTCCGACCGCTCAGGATAACCTCCAGTTATCCGCCGAGCAGGCCAAGTCGCTCGGCATTGCGGGTGATACCCCACGCGACACGGTTGCCACCCTGGTCGGCCAGGTGAAGGCCATGCGCAGCGACATGCTCGGCCTGAAAAAACACAACGAATCGCTACAGACGGAGAACAACCGCCTTCGCCAGCGGGAGAATAGTGTCGATTCGCGCATCCAGACCGCTCTTGGCAGCGTAACCCAGCAGGTCGAAGAAAGCCGCCGACAAGCCAACGAGGCCCGACTCAAAGCGGAACAAGACAGTCGTCAAGCTCGCGGTCTGCTGACGCAATTGCAGGAACAGCTGTCGGGGCTGACCGGCAAAGGCAAGGATATGCCGATTGGATTGGGGCTTGAGCCAGGCGACGGGGAGCAGTTCGAAGGGCAGCACTCAGCCGATAATGCGCTGCAGTGGATTGAGCCCTCGGATGCTCCGTCCACCGACGCCCGAGGCAAAACTAAGACCGCGTCCGCTCTGAGTCTGCCTACTGCATTCAGCTCATTGGAGGGTTTGAAGGATAATGCCGTCGACCGCAGCCAGAAGCAGTTACGCGAGGTCACCAAGGGTGGACGTGACCTGAAACGCTCCGCTGAGCGTACCGAAGGCGCGAAGCCGGTCTACACCATTCCCGAAAACGCAACATTGATGGGTTCGGTCGCCATGACCGCGCTGATCGGCCGAGTCCCTGTCGACGGCACCGTGAATGATCCCTACCCCTTCAAGGTGCTGGTCGGCCCCGAGAACCTGACTGCCAACGGTATCGACCTACCAGACGTCTCGGGGGCCGTAATGAGCGGCACGGCGTCTGGTGACTGGACCCTGTCCTGCGTCCGCGGACAGGTCGAGTCGATCACTTTCGTATTCACAGACGGCACCATCCGCACGGTGCCTCAGCCGAAGACGGTAGCCAGCCGCAATGCCTCCACCGCCCAGAGTTCGAACACCGACAAGATTCGTGGCGGGCTCGGTTACCTGTCCGATCCGTATGGCATTCCTTGCATTGCCGGCGAGCGCCGCTCGAACGCCCAACAATACCTCGGCAGCCAGAGCTTGATCACCGCGGCCGGCGCGGGTGTGGCTGCCTTGCTCGGGGATGAGCGGAACAACAGCAGCATGATCAGTTCGGGAGGCAGTACGCTCGAGGTCACCAATAGCAGTGGCAATAGCGCGCTGAATTCAATTCTCAGTGGCGGGGTCAGCGACATCCGTGAGTGGATCAACAAACTCTACGGCGAAGCCTTTGCTGCCGTATACGTGCCGCCGGCCGCCCAAGTCACACTGCACCTCGACCATGAGATCACCATCGACTACGAGCCCAAGGGCCGGAGCGTTCGCCATGAAAAAGACCATGCCTCTTTGCCTGACCTGGATTAGCCTGTTCTGCTGGGGCTTGGCGGGGTGTTCCACCGACAAAGACACGCTGCTGCCCCATGGCGAGCAAACCATGCTGGACATCTGGAACGGTGCCGGTTCGCAAGGCACTCAGCAGCAACTGCTGGATGCTCGGCAGCAGTTACGCCGCCCGTTGACTCAAGCAGATTTCTCCGTTGCTCTCCAGGAACCGTATACGCGCACCGCAGCGAACGAGATCCACAGCCTGTTCCCTCGCCTGCCCAATCCCGATCTGGTGCTGTACGTATACCCACATTTGAGCGGTACCGAGCAGGCACCGGTGCCGGGTTACTCAGCTGTCTTTCCGTTCTACCAACGGGTGCAATACGCACTGCCGGGTGAACGACAGGAAGACCTGTAGTGCGTACCCACAATTCGGGCAGCTGCACTGCCGCGTGGAAGGCCTGGCGCCACCCAGCGCGCCCTCGCGCCACCTTGGCCGATGAAGCTGCCCTCTATGCGCACAATCCCAGCTTCACTGATCACCTGCCTTGGGTCGAATACCTCGAGACTGCGCAGTGTTTTCTCCTGGATGACAATCGCTCGGTGGGCGCGGTGTTCGAGTTACTGCCCATCGGCACCGAAGGGCGCGAACCCGATTGGTTGATGGCCGCCCGCGATGCCCTTGAGGATGCCCTACAGGACAGTTTTGATGAGCTGGATCAATCGCCTTGGGTGGCGCAGTTTTTCTGCCAGGACGACAACGACTTCACCCCCTACCTGACACAGCTCACGGATTATATTCAGGACAGCGCACGGGGCACGGTCTTCACCGAGGCGTATTTGGTACTCAGCCGCCGTCATCTAAAGGCCATCACCAAGCCCAGCGGGCTGTTCGAGGATAAGGTGGTGACGCGCCTGCCCTGGCGCGGCAATAACCGCCGGGTGCGCCTGGTGGTCTATCGCTGGCTCGAGTCTGGCGCCGACGAGACGGGACTCACCCCTGTGCAATCCCTGCAGCAGGCTTGCGAACGTATTGCGGCTTCGTTGCAGGCGTGCGGCGTGCAATCAGTACCAGTTGATGGCCACGGTTTGTATGCCTGGTTATTACCCTGGTTCAATCCGGCGCCTAGGCTCACCGATGAAGCGCCCGAGGACTTTTACAAACGTGTTGCCTATCCGGAGCCTGCTGGTGGCGAGTCGCTGGAATTGCCCTTCGATCACGACTTCGCTGAACGGTTGTTCTTCAACGAACCGTGTTCGGATGTGCAACGAGGACTCTGGTACTTCGATGGGCAACCCCATCGGGTCATGGTGGTGGACAAACTGCGACGGGCACCGTCGATTGGTCAACTCACCGGAGAAACCCGTAAGGGTGATGCAGTCAATGCCCTGTTCGACCAGTTACCCGAAGGCACGGTGATGAGTCTGACCTTGGTGGTCAAGCCGCAGGATGTGCTCGAAGACCAGTTAAACCGATTGGCGCGCAAAGCCATCGGTGAAAACCTGGCCTCGACCCAGACCCGTCAGGATGTCGAAGAGGCTCGTGCGATCATCGGTCGCCAGCACAAGCTGTACCGCGGCACCCTGGCGTTCTATGTGCGCGGTCACGATGAACAGCAACTGCACCAGCGCTCGGTCAGCCTGGCCAACGCGCTGTTGGGCACGGGGCTGCAACCGGTACGCGAAGGCGATGAAGTCGCCGCCTGCAACAGTTACCTGCGTTGGCTACCGATGGTTTACAACCCGGCCCGCGACACACGCAACTGGTACACTCGCCTGATGTTCGCCCAGCACCTGGCAAACCTGGTTCCGGTGTGGGGCCGTAGCACCGGCACCGGCCACCCGGGTATCACTCTGTTCAATCGTGGTGGCTCACCGTTGAGCTTTGATCCGTTGTCTCGACTAGACCGGGCCATGAACGGCCATCTGCTGCTGTTCGGCCCGACCGGCGCCGGTAAGTCGGCCACCCTGGTCACCCTGCTGATGCAGGTCATGGCGGTGTACCGCCCTCGCCTGTTCATCGTTGAGGCCGGTAACTCATTCGGCTTACAGGGTGACCACTTTGCGACACAGGGCCTATCGGTCAACAAGGTCCAATTGAAACCTGGCGCCTTGGTCAGCCTCGCGCCTTTCGCTGATGCTTACCGTCTAGTCGAGCAGCCAGATCAGGTGGTGAGTCTGTCGATTGATGAGTGGGACGATGAGGCGGTAACCAATCGTGAAGACCAACGTGATGTGCTCGGCGAATTGGAGATCACCGCCCGGCTGATGATCACTGGAGGCGAGGCCAAGGAAGAAGCTCGTCTCAGCCGGGCCGATCGCAGTCTGATCCGTGAATGCATTCTGGATGCGGCGCAGGCGTGTGTCGCGGCGGGTCGCCAGGTACTGACCCGCGACGTGCGTGACGCCTTGCTGCGCACCGCCGTCGACTTGCACTTACCGGAGAAGCGTCGCGAGCGTGCCCAGGAAATGGGTGAGTCCATCGACCTTTTTTGCCAAGGTTTCGAGGGTGAACTGTTCGATCGCGAGGGCACGCCTTGGCCCGAGAGCGATGTGACCATTGTCGATCTCGCCACTTACGCTCGCGAAGGCTACGAAGCCCAGATGTCCATCAGCTACATCAGCCTGATGAACACCGTGAACAACCTTGCCGAGCGCGACCAGTTCCTGGGGAGGCCAATCATCATGGTCACCGACGAAGGCCATATCATCACCAAAAACCCGCTGCTGGCGCCATTCGTGGTCAAGGGCACGAAGATGTGGCGCAAGCTCGGGGCCTGGTTCTGGCTGGCGACGCAAAACCTTGCCGACTTCCCCACGGCCGCGCAGACCATGCTCAACATGATCGAATGGTGGATTTGTTTAAACATGCCACCTGCGGAGATTGAGGAAATCGCCCGTTTCAAGAAGCTCACGCCGGCACAGAAAGCTTTGTTGCTCTCCGCCAGTAAGGAGCCTGGGAAATACACTGAGGGAGTCGTGCTGTCGAAAAAACTCGAAACGCTGTTTCGAGCTGTACCACCCAGCCTCTATCTCGCCTTGGCCATGACGGAGCCCGAGGAAAAAGCCGAGCGCTGGAGGTTGATGCAGGAGAACGGTTGCTCGGAGTTGGAAGCGGCTTTCCAGGTAGCTGAGCGTATTGACCAGGCCCGAGGAATCGAGACAGAAGGGCAGATTTAGAGCCCATATGGCGTTACGTCTGCGCAGGGCTGGAGTGCCGCTTTTTGGTGGATGTGCCCGAACTATCTGAGTAGATTACTCATCGACACTCAGCCAAGCGGAAGGAGTCACACATGAATAAAAACGATCTAATCGAGGCCATAGCGAGCTCCGCCGACCTCCCGAAGTCCACTGCCGGACGCGCACTGGATGCCCTCACAACCATCATATCCACTGCGTTGAAAGGCGGTGAGAACGTCACCTTGGTGGGATTTGGTACCTTTGCGGTGAAAGCGCGTGCAGCGCGCGACGGACGTAACCCTCAAACGGGTGCCACCATCAAGATCGCAGCCTCGAACACGCCTAGTTTCAAAGCCGGTAAGTCACTGAAAGACGCGGTTAACTAGACGCTGGTGGCGATTACCCAATACCAACTCTGCGAGAGCGCTGGTATTGGGCTTCAGCAGCCGAAACGCTGGCTGAACTCTGGGAGCCTTCAAGCTATATGTTTGAACGCGTCTTTAGCGAAGTTTCTTTCAGCTTTGATTTGGGCTGGGTGGCACACTGCTTAGCCGCTGCTGAATCCTCAACAAAAAACCAGCTTCAAAAGCATCCTGGCAGTCACCGACAGGAAAGGTTTTGCGCGTTTGCGCCAATTCCCACCACAGTGGAACCTCGCCGGACGTATCAAGCCAAGCCTGGGCGCATTGCACGCCACGTTCGATCATTGGGGCAAATTCGTTGCCCCAAGGTGTCAGAAGACTCGAGCAACCATCCGCCGCAGGAATTGAAACGTAGTTTTCGTCCATACACACCCTAGATTTCTGATTTATTGTTAAACGCGCAGTCCAGCCTCGAAATCTTAACGACACCAAATGAGCGCTCAATAACAGGCAAGGGCATCAAATAGCCTAGATCAATGCCAATGTAGACTATATCCCGTGGATTGAGAGTCCCTCAAGGCGCAATTTGCGCGCATGACTCAAGACTTTGAACAGCTCCGTCTGCAGTTGGCGGAAAACATCCGCTTGATGCGACGCGTGAAAAACCTTACCCAAGAGCAATTGGCGCTCATGGCCGAGCTGGATCGTACCTACGTCAGTCAAATCGAACGATGCACGGCCAATCCGTCGCTGCTGGTCCTATGCAAACTCGCCAATATTTTCGAAGTTACCGCAGATCAGCTACTTGTAGAACCCGATATCCTACGCAGCACCCTTCACGTCAAATAATAGTCTCTCGTCTCACAAATCCGACAGATCCACCTTCATAATTCCCACTGACAGTCTTCAGTCCCTAACCGAACCTGCCCAGGCCATACACCGAGAGCCTGGACCATGCCCGTTGCCTGCTCGTCCATCCCGCCCACAAAGCTACGGCCATTGGCGCTGAGCGTGCTGCTGGTGTGTGGCCCAAGCATGGCGCTGGACACCGGCAGCATTACGTCCTCTGCGCTTTCGCCAAGCTGTCTCGAATACAGAGTCGTCGGTATTTGTTTCTGGCTCCTGTGCACACCCTTCGGCTGCACAGTCAAAACCTCGACCAAGGTTCGTCATTTCATTCCTGAGCTGGTGGTTTCGAGCTACGCCACCACCGGCAATAATCCATGGACCGAGATGGGCACCCTCTCCGCTCCCATCAATGGTGCGGAAGGTGGCGGAAACCTGATCACGCCGAACACCCAGCGCGACAACCTACCCCACTTCAAGAACGTCGATGGCATCGGTCACCCTGGTGGCTGGGTCGCCACACAACTGGCTTCGCAATCCGGTTACGCCTGCGCCAGCGGCGCCACTGCGTTCATGCCCTACTACCTGAGCACTCTGGACTCGCTGGCCTGGCGCCTGGGCATACCGGAAAGCCTTTACCCCGAGTCGCTGATACCGGGGGTCCGTGAAATCGGTCATCAGATCGCGGGAAACATGTGGGGCAACGTCTATCCCCGGCAAGGATTTCTGGTACAACCCGACGACTTCAAAGCCGCTGCGGTGATGGCGCAACGGGCGGGTGATTTCATTACTCGCAACTGGCAGCCACATGTGTACTTGCCGCTCACACCTTTTCCACGCGACGGTTACTGGCCGCCCGGCCCGATCATGGAAAACGACGCTTCGACCCACAAATGGCAATTGCTCTACCCTCTGGTTCAACCCACGTGCGCCATCTTTCCCAGCGGTCCTGTGCAGAGCGCGGATGGCGGCTATGTCTGGTCGCTGTGGCGCCCCTATAGCTGCTGCAAGCGTGAAGGACAGACCTTCCTGTTCAGCATCGACTTCGAAGGTGGTGCTTCATGAGCCGGTTTCTCGCGCGATCATGGTTGAGCCTGGTGAGTCTATTGCTCTGCGGACTGCTCGGCATTGCCACGCATGCCCACGCCGCCGAAGGCGATTACCGCCTGGGCACTCAAGGCGAAGTGCTCGACGACCGGGTGATGTACACCATCGGTGGCGGCTCGGCAGCGGGCTCACCAAGTTCGCTCTATCGCCCCAACGGGCTCGGCGTCGGCGCTTCATGGCGAGCGAACATGATGTGTGGAAACATGAGCCTCACCAACACCCTGCAAAACCAGCTGAACGGCGCCACCGAAGGCTTCCAGCAGATCATGGGCAGCATCGTACAGAACGCGACCCAAGCCGTGATGTCGCTGCCGGCGTTGATCATCCAGCGCGCCAACCCCGGTCTCTATGAGTTACTCAGTAACGGGGTGATGCAGGGGCGTATCGACTTCGACCGCTCCAAACTGACTTGCCAGGCCATGGCCGAAAAAATGGCGGACAAGGTCGGTCAAGCCGGCTGGGGCGCGCTGGCCAAGAACCAGGAGATGCAGGGCAACTTGGAGCAGACCAGCGGTGATGCGGTGGCCGCGGTGAAAAACACCGAGGCCCATAACGGCAACAATGGGGTGTCCTGGGTTGGTGGCTCAAAGGCCGGAGGTAACGGGCAGACGCCCATTCGGGTGACCGCCGACGTAGTGCGCGCGGGCTATAACTTACTGCATAACCGTGGAGTAGACGATAGCACTTCGGTCAGTAGCAGCGAGTGCCTCGGCGGTGCGATTTGCCAGACCTGGGCCTCGCCCCAAGAGGAATCCGACTGGGCTGTTCGCGTGTTGGGCGAGAGCGAAGTCTCAACCTGCGACACCTGCGAAACCCTACGGGCTACTGCAGGCAGTGGGTTGACGCCCCTGATCCAGGAGGCCTACAGCGAGCACCTCAAGGCCCTGCAAGGGCTGCTGTCGGGTTCACTGCCGCCTACCCCAGACAACCTGGCGAAAGCCTCCAGCCCGATGCTGCCGGTCACCCGCGGTGTGATCGAAGCCCTGCGCGACGATCCTGATCAGGAACTCCTGGCGCGGCGCCTGGCCAGTGAAACGGCCCTGTCCAGCGTACTCGACAAGGCACTGCTGCTATTGCGCACGCTGCTGGCAGGCAGTCACGAACCGAACATCGCCTCAGCCGAGCCGGCCCAGACCGCCTTGACGAAAAACATCGACGCCCTGGAACGCGAAATCCGCCTGCTGCAGACAGAACTGCAGGTTCGGCAGATCCTGGCCACCAACACCGCCAGCCTGGTGCTCGATCGGCATGCCGGTGGTGCCGATGCTTCGCGCACCGTCGAGCAAGGCGACCCTGAGCCGGGCCGACTCAATGATGCTGACGCCAGGCGTAAGTGAGCCATGAAACGTTCGCCGCTATTAACTTTGCTTTCGAGCCTGGGGATTGCCGCATTGATGATCCTAACCGCCGCATTGGTTGCCTGGATCGGCTGCACTGCGCTGGGTAGCTTCGAGGTCTGGCAGGACGCACTGGAATCCGCGAGGCATTATCTGTGGTGGTGGCGTGCCTTGCTCTACAGCGTCCTCTTCACGCTCTGGTGGGACCTACTCAGGCGCTACCGAAATCGACCACAAGATCAACCGCGTGTGAAACGCATCGGGGTATTGGGGCTCGTGCTTTCTACCTGCTTCGAGCTCACCCGATTGTGAGGTCATCACTATGCTCATGAGCACCAACAGCTACCTGGAGTTTTATCTTTCCCTACTAGCCTGGATCATCAACAACGGTATCTGGAACGTCCTTTCCGATACTGGTTTATTCGCCGCGCCCTTCGGCGCGATCATCCTGCAAGAGTGGTTGTCGGCCCGCCAGCAAGGCGCGGATGAAGGCAACAAGGGATTGCTCTCTGTACCGCGGATAGAGAACCGGCTGTGGCTGGCCTACATCGTCGTCTTGTTCGGCTGCGCGCCGGTCTTTCCATTGAGCCTCACGTCAATGGCGTTCGATGATGCAGCGAGCCAGCGCTGCGGTATCAGTGTGGCTAAGCCAGCAGAAACCGCCTGGGGGATCACCTTCAATACCATCGGCGAACGCTCTGCCAACGTGCCAATCTGGTGGTTTCTGGTTCATGCCTTGAGCAAAGGGGTGACGGCGGCGGCCATCGCCTCCATTCCCTGCGCACCGGATATCCGGCAGATGCGCATGGAGATCGACAGTTCGCGCATCGACAGTCAGATCCTGCTGCAGGAAGTCGCAGACTTCACTCGTGACTGCTACGGCTATTCCCGCTCTCGGCTGTTCACCAATCGTCCGCAGTTAGACAAGGCCCAAAGTCATGATGCGTCCTGGATTGGCTCAAGCTATTTTCTCGACACTCCGGGCTACTACGACACCGATCGTTCACGGACTCCAAGAATTAGCTGGCCCTATGATGAAACCCGCGATGTTTCATTGCCGCGGCTGGAGAATGGTGCAGGCTATCCCACCTGCAAACAGTGGTGGAGCGACAGTGGTGTCGGGTTGCGCGAGCGCTTGATCGAGCAGGTAGACCCTACGCTGCTGACTCAGCTAAAAGGTTGGTTGACTGGTCGCTCAAGCAACGAGATCGAGGATGCCACCCTGCGCGAACTGGTCAGTCCACGCCAACAATCGATGTCCATGTCGCCCGGACAGGTGTACCAAGAATATGGCTCCAGTGCTCGCGGTGGGTCGATCAATCAGGGGCTCAATAACCTGGCCACCAACACCGGGCTGGCCCTTGGTTCGTTCAGCAACTTCCCGGCAATGAATGCACTACGCGCCGCCCTGCCGATGGTGCAGGCTTTCCTGATCATGGGCGTCATCATCAGCTTGCCGCTGATCTTGCTGGTCAGTACCTACCAGCTAAAGACCGTCATGACGGTGACGTTCGCGCTGTTCACGCTGCACATGCTGACCTTCTGGTGGGAGCTGGCCCGTTGGGTCGACTCCAGCATGCTCGACACCTTGTATAACCAAGTGTCGACTTCCAATCAGGTACTGTTGTCGCTGCCGACATCCGGATTTATGGATGGAACGGTCACGGCGCAGGTGATTGAGTATGTGATGGGGGCAATGTTCATCGTACTGCCTATGCTGTTCCTTGGTGCTATGAGCTGGACAGGATATGCAGTAGGAAACGGGATTCAAGGCATGTTGGCGAACGGCAGCAAAGCAGCAAGTGATTCAGCAAGCAAAGGTACGGATCAAATAGTGGGGGCGGCTAGCCGCTCAATTAGATGATTTGCTGTCGCCGATGTAATGCCCGTTGTCGTCGAAATCACCGATGTAGAGGTCGGCACCAAGATAGTCTGGCCCGGGTGCCGCCTCTTTGATATCCGCATCAATGGCAGCCTTGGATACCAGAAGACCAATCATAGCAATCATCGTCACCACAGAAGCGACCAACCAGAAACCGATAAGGAGCAACCCAAGGAGCAATGCCAGCTTCGTAACCAGAAAGCCCCCACGAACCAATAGCCCACCCGCAGGTATACCTGTCGCGACCGCACGTTTAGCTACGCGGGATTCAAACCCTTTCAACTTGCGATAACCACGTTTTGCGAACATACCGCATGCATATGCCCAGCGGTGTGTGCGGGAAACTTGAACTGGCTGCTGAGCCGACATGATCGCGCCCTCTTCTGAGCGTGTTCTTGTGGAAAGTTGAGATTACAGACTACTACTGAAAACCGCCCATGCTTAACCGTTTATCAGCTTGCTCGGTCGAAAAACTCTTCACTGGAATAAAGAAGACGCAGCTCGTGCACCAGCGCCTCTATGGCCGTTGACCCATCCATATCATCCAGCTACATAGAGGGTACGGATCGCTGTTATCGACAGCACCAGCCCAGGTAGCCAGAACCTTCAAGGCTACGTCACTCCTGTGATGGTTCCCCCCAAGTGCGATTAGCGTTCGGTGGCTCGCACGGTCACGTTTCACGGGTGATGAACGCCTACTGCTCTCCCGAGCGTCTTTCGAGCTCGGCTCGTCCCAAACCCTCTTGCTTTTCTTCAACCCACCGCGGGGAAATTCCTTTCCCCTAGGGGACAGGTTTCTTCGCGCTATCAACGGAGGCACACCATGTCCGACTCACTCACAAGCGAAGCACTGAACACTCTGCGCTTACCCGTTGTGTTCACTCCAGAGGCGTGGCAACACGCAGTATTGCTCGATGGATCAAATCATCCTGAAGAACTGCAGCTCGATAGGCTGAGCAATGTGATACGCGCAGCCTTCAAAGCTCACCTGGCCGATCCAAACGCACCCTACGTGGTGTTTGAGGTAGCTAAGTTCGTCTCAGCGAGTGATGCAGATCATGAACCGTTGCTGCGACTGAGCCTCAGCCTGCTTCAGGCATCAGACCAACCTAACGCCTTACTGATAGCGCTTGCGGAAGAGCAGCAACGCTAAACGCAAACGGCCATACCCGGCCACTGCTCCAACTCAGGCTGTACGCAGTCTTGCACCAATCCAATCAACACCCACCGGGGAACCCTCCCCGACGGGCAAGGCGTTCCTCCGGTTTTTCGAGGAAAATGCCATGCGCAATATCTACCAAGACGTGACAGACAAGATCGTTACCGCGTTAGACCAAGGCGTAGCGCCCTGGATCAAACCCTGGTCCTCAAATGGCTCAACTGACGTCGCTCATCACCAGCCCTATCCCATCAACGCCATCACACAGCGCCCCTATTCGGGCATCAATTTACCGTTGCTCTGGGCCGAGGCCAGGTTGCAGGGGTTCCCTCAAGACCGCTGGCTGACCTTCAACCAAGCCAAAAAAGCCGGCGGGCACATCCGTAAGGGTGAGCACAGCACACTGGCAGTGCTCTACAAACCGATGGAGCGCGAGGAGCAGAACGAATCAGGCCAACCCGTACTCGATGAAAACGGTCAGCCCAAGGTCGCTCACTTTGGCATTCTCAGGACGCATTTTCTGTTCAACATCGAGCAAACGGAGGGGCTCGAAACACTCAACGAAACTTTGCTCGAGACGGAACCGAGCGATCCCTTCTTCCCCACCAGTGCTGCCGAAAGTCTGTTGCTAAGTTCGGGCGCAAATATCATTCATCGATTTGCCGACGAAGCCTTTTACCACCCGATCAGGGATCTCATCCAACTGCCGACAAAAGCGCAATTTCACGATCAAGGTGGGTACTACGCCACCGCACTTCACGAGCTGACGCACTGGACCGGCCACCACTCTCGACTGCAGCGCGAAAGCGTGACCTCTCCGTGTCCATTTGGCTCGCCAGGCTATGCATTTGAAGAATTGATCGCCGAAATGGGCGCCGCTTTTTTATGTGCCTACGCCGGTATACGGGGAGAACTTCGGCACGAGGGCTATATCGACTCCTGGCTCGGCCTGCTCAAGGCTGACAACCGCGCGATCTTCCGCGCCAGTGGCCAGGCCCGATGCGCTTCGGAGTATGTGCTCAACCTGGAGCAACAACAGAAGCAGACGGTAATGGATAACTCGCGATGCATGAACGACGGAGCTTGATCGTCACCTCACCGCTGCACACGCTTCATAGGGTCCAACACGAGTTGGACCTTTTTTCTATGCCCAGAAAAATCCCCACACTGCGAAGATCTGACGCAAAGAACATGAGGTAATCCCGTAACTGCAGTACGCCGCTACGTATCCAGATTCTCCGCCAGGTAATCCACCAGCTCGAGTGGACTTCGGCTGTCGATCACCTTGTAGATCAGATCACGTTTGCTACGCGGCAGCTTCTTGACCACGCTCTTCGCCGAGGCCCTGACGGCTTCGTCTGTTCCATGGATACGTGCCGCGAGCAGCAGTATGAGCGTGGCGTCAGTGAGGTTCATGGCAAGACCCAATAAAATTCGCACCGCAGTGTACCGACACTTTCCTTTTTCGTACCAGCATGCGCACCCAACAAAATGGCACCAGGACAAATCGATATTCCAATTGCCGCACAAAGGGAACCGCGTCAAAAGGACCGGTAAGGGTTGGAAGGGAATGGGGAGTCAAGGGTAAGAGCCCTATCCGAAAAGGCTAAAAGGCCACTGACTCTGCCAGTTCCCGGGAGGACCATGATGCTCAGTCTGTTTCGGCACAAAAGGCAAAAGCCTCCTCCGCCACCCACCGTAAACGTCGCCGATGGGTACCTGCCTATCGAATCGTCCCAGAGTTTGTTAGCAGCCGAGCATCGCCGCCAGTTGCTCGATCGCATTTGGCAGTACACCGCCCTCTCCCATCCGCAATTCAGCCAGCTCTATTTAAATCCGATCCATCGCTACGCCGGGCTGGTCCAGCAGCTTCCAGCCAGCGAGATGCACCACCATGCTTATCTTGGCGGCATGCTCGACCATGGGTTGGAGCTGGTCGCTTGTAGTTTGAAATTGCGTCAGTCGTATCTGCTTCCCACCGGCGCCGCACCTGAAGACCAAGCCGCCCAGACCGACGCTTGGTCCGCTGGCATCGCCTATGGCGCGTTGCTCCATGACATCGGCAAGATCGCCGTGGACCTGCTGGTCGAACGCCAAGACGGTAGTGTCTGGCATCCTTGGCAGGGATCCCTGGATCAGCCGTATCGTTTTCGTTATATCAAGGGTCGCGACTACCACTTGCACGGCGCCGCCGCAGGCTTGCTCTACAACCAGATTCTCGACCGCCCAATCCTCGATTGGCTCAGTGGATTTCCGTCACTGTGGGCCAGTCTGCTGTATGTCCTGGCGGGCCAGTATGAACGTGCCGGCGTGCTGGGCGAATTAGTGATGCAGGCAGACCGTGTTTCGACCGCACAGAACATCGGTGGTAACCCGAGCAAGGCGCTGCGAGCGCCGACTCATTCGCTGCAACATCACTTGATCAGCGGACTGCGTCATCTGGTTCAGCACGAACTGAAACTCAACCAGCCGGGTGCCGCGGGATGGCTGACCCAGGACGCACTGTGGCTGGTCAGTAAGACGGTCACAGACAAGCTGCGAGCCTATCTGCTGTCGCAATCGATTGAGGGCATTCCCTCGTCCAACCTCGCGGTGTTTGACGAGCTGCAGTCATATGGATTGGTTGAGTCCACACCGGAAGGCAAAGCCATCTGGACCGCGCTTGTGACACAGGGAAATTGGCAGCAGAGTTTCACCTTTCTGCGCCTTCAACCGGCACTCATTTGGGGGAGCGAAGAGCGCCCCGAGGCTTTCAACGGAACGGTAAGCGTTGCACGCGATGACAATCAGCCCAACACTCCGGTATCACCTGCAGCGACCGAGACTGTCAGTGCAGGATCGCGTCAAAGCCCATCGCAGCCCGATCCGCTGACGATGGAAAATGCCGACTACCTCGGCACGTTGTTGGATATGTTCGAGCTGGAAGAGTCTGAGGTCAGCAATGCATCGTCAGCAGGCACCCTCGAAATCTCAAATCCTTCATCGGACAACCCTGGTCAGACATTCCTGAATTGGGTCAAATCAGGCATCCAGAACCACAAGCTGATCATCAACGATAGCAAGGCGAAGATTCACACGGTGGACGGCATGGTGTTTCTGGTAACACCTGGTCTTTTCCAACGCTACGCGCAGGAATATCCCGGTATTTCACAGAGGGGCGATCAAGAAACTGAAAAATGGCGCCGGGTGCAGAAAGAGTTTGAGAAACTGAAGTTCCATAGAAAACGGGGAGATGGCTTGAACATTTGGATCTGTCAGGTGGAAGGTCCTCGAAAGAAAGCGAAACTCAAAGGTTATCTACTGGAAAAATCGGCACTATTGTTCGATACTATACCTGCTGACAATCCTTTTCTTAAATTGGAAAAGCATGACTTTCCGTAGTATCCCAAAAGAGCTTTTACGCAGAAACAATGCTGTGCCCCCGTCACTGAACCGCTTTCTTGCTCCCCGCAGCGGATCTTCGCGCTCAATGATGGATTGACCGCAGTTAGCATCGCCCCCTCCCGACCCAATCTTTCCGCTCCAATCTGAATTTTGAGAGTTAAAGCTACCGCAGCCAGGTAGAAGTTTAGCGGCCTCCAAGGCGCTTAAAAAATTCGCAAAACTGTCGCAGCATCCTAAAAAGCTCTTAAGCTCAAATTACTTGAGAATTAAAACTGTCGGACTGGGCTCGATGCAACCCTAACAACTAGCCGTGCACGGAGCGAAGCATCTGCGTTGCCATCTCAGTACATTGATCGTAAAGCGAATTGATCACGATGATCAATTTACTACAGTCGTAAGCACCTGTTGTCAAGGCATCTGACGTAGCTTTGTAAAATGCCTTGGCGTAGCTCTCCTTGTATTCCAGCGCACCGTGATAGATATCCAACGATTCCTTGTAGTTTGTCCAAATCACCTGCGGGGGCGGACGACCCATTAACCGAAGATCCAAATAGCATTCGATGGCTGCTGCACGACCATTGATATCTACATTTTCAACACCGCTGGGCCCCCGGGCTGAAAAGCTGCGTAGCTCTTCGAGGTCAGGCAGAAGCATTGTCCGCATGTTTGCAGGAAAGTTGAAACGCCGGAGACCTTCGAACGCCTCGACACCTTCCGCATCGTTGTCAAATAGGATAACAACACGATTGTGGACATCAATCTTGATCAATCCCTCGGCAAACTTTGACAAGCTCCCTGTTCCGGAAAATGGATGTCGCTCCTCTATGTCGATGAACCGAAAAAAATCTTCGATATCTGGTCGGAGAAACTTGAGGGCTCGCTTCAGGATTCGAGTGTCGGATGTCCCTTCAGTCGCGATTAAATAAGTCTGAGAACGACGGGCATTGGGGAGGAAGTCTTCGTTTTGCGCCCAGCCTGCACTGACGAAGTTGCCGTAGTCCCACACCACATCAAGGCTTAGATTAGACGAATTCTCAGCAAGAATTCGGAGAATGGAGTACGGGTGGAGGAACTCAATTAGAGCGAAAAAATGACTGCGTTCCGAGTACCCCCCCCTTTCTCGGTCAACATCCCCTGCCGGTAGCAGCGAGACAGCGGGGTCGCTAGCGAGCCGACCGTGTCCCTCTGCGTGCTTGGCATCGTAATTTTCAACGTAATCGTTCTTCAGATCACACACGGCATTCGTGCATATAAAGTCAACGAACTGCTGGAACGTTAAACGATTGGGCGACGGGCCGCCGTCTTCGGTATAAGCGAACCGTTCGCTGTCGAGTGATACTTGAACTTGATAATCAGCCTCGACCGACTTGAGTGTGTGCCCGAGAAGTTCCAGCCGCGAGACCATCGCCCCCAGAGTGCGACAAAAGCAAAGCTCGCTTTGTGAAACATCCCTTGAATGCTTCTCGTAGTATTCGTAATTAATACTCGCATGACGACGGCGACGACGGTCACGCTCTTGGAACAGCATGCCGTGGTCCATGCCCATGTGTCCCGTATTGTACGTGAGGTCGATATCGCCTACAGCCAAAGTAATCGGTGTGCTCATAAGTCTCTACTCACAGGCACAAGCCTGCCGGCGCCGAGAATCGTCAGAGACTTGGAGCCGCGAGTCATCGCAACATATAGATGCTTGGCATCGAGAGAATCCGCATCCAGTATCACCGCATGGTCGAATTCAAGGCCTTTAACCAATAAGGTGGTGCCGATGAGTTTGCGGTGAGAGATGGGGCGTCCCGTATGTCTCATATCGCGCTGGTAGATCTTACCCACCTCCACCAGGGTCAACCCCTCGCTTTCGCTATGCATTTTGAGTACGTGGAGCAAGCGAAACAACAAATCACGGCGATAAGCACCCGTCCCCGGGTTTGCTTTAAGCTCTAGGAAGAATGCTATTAGGTGACCGCTTGTAGGATCTGCGAGGTAATCATTTGCAGCCAAAAGCAGGCCTGGGTATTTGGTAGTTTTCCGGAGGACCGCAGACTCTCCGCGACTCGTACCGGCCGCCACTACGCTGCCAACGCCAGTGAAACACTTTTTCGCAAATGTCAGCGCTAGTAGCAACCCCTTCTGGGCGGTCTTCGCCGCGGCCAGTTGCTTGAGGAATGTGTGAAGCACTTTGCCCTCGATTTCCTCAATAGAAGAGAACCGGCCCGCCATTCCTTGGGCCAAATTGTGCGTCATATTCTTGGATCGCGGGTCTCCACCGTGTAGTGCGATGACGCTTTCATTGTGACCTAGCAAGCTCCAAAGTGCAGAGCGCTGCTTTTTTTCGAGGTCTTCAGGTTCGGTGCGGTACCGAATTACGCAGGGAGGCCTCTTCCCTAAAAGATCGACCTGCTGACCTGCCTGAATTTTGGTCCGGACGTCGTTAAGCCAAGCGCCCAACGCTGGATTATCAGCCCAGCGCCATGGTGTCTCCAGATGGCCCAGACACTCGAATTTGGGATAGACGCTACGCCCCCAATCCACAGGATTGGCGTCGTCAAAATCATAAATAGCCTGCATTGGATCGCCCAAGAGCCGACAGGGCAGGAGGTCTGCCAAGGCACATACCAAAGAGTGCTGCAGATCAGAGCAATCCTGATATTCATCAACATAAATACCCGCGTATGAAGCTGATATGGCATGCCGAATGAACGACTTCGCTAGCAGGACAGAGCAGCATCCATAAAGCTGATTCCACTGTTCATTTGTCGGGTTGTCTACATTCCACCCTGATGTCTTCGGATAGGCCAAGCACAGACGCAGGGACCAGCTCGCAATGGTGTCGACCTGATATTTTGAAGTCGGCACACCGAGCGAAGTCATCTTCGCTCTGATCGAATTGACGCCGGCGAAGGTGTGAGTCAAAACCAGCTGCTTACCGTCAGAAACCCGCGCTGCCAAAGCAATGAGATGCGTCTTTCCGTAGCCCGCTGGGGCGATTACGTACCCTTTCGTCTTGCAATCGTTGAGCTTGATGGCTAATTCTTCAGACATGCTCGACCCACTTCCAAAGTTTGGTCAGCTGGATGGAAAGGTCCGTTTTGGCGAACCCAGCGTCCTCGAACGCAGGCTTAATTGTTTTGAACCATAGGTCGCCACGTGTGATGTCTTTGAACCAGTTAGATTTTTTGGCCGCAATACCAATGGCCTTTCGCAGCTCAGGGCTGTCTTCCCAGTGGCCAAGCTCCTTTTCCAAATTACCTTCGAACTTATTGAGTACTTGATCCCTAACCGAGTAATTCAACGTATCCCGTGCCAGATAGAGGCTAAGCAAGACGAATTCCCACGGCACATCTTGAAAAGCGCGCTCCTCCAATGACAGCTTGTCACTCCACATGAAGACTGGAATCTCCAACTCCCGAAGCACACGCGCATCAGCCTCGGAAAATTGGTCGTCAGCGTCTCCATCGGCGAGTGCAGACACTTCGTAGTGAAGTGCCTTGAATGCCTTGGCAATAGGCTTCACCTTTGACCCACCGATAACGTCCAGCAACGCCACTCCATGGTAAGACAGTGGATCTTTCTTATTCTCCACCTGATAATCATCGAATCCCCGGAGAAAGCCAACCTCTGTTGCGCCTTCGCACACGATGATCTTCTTGGCCAAGAATGCGTCAGAGCTTGAACGTACCTTTCCTTGCAGTTCATGCTGCTCAAGCCCTTTTTTTGCTGCCGGGATAACCTGAGTTACGCCACCTACACGGTGCACGACGTAGAGTTCGTCGATGGTCAGCTCACGCAACACTGTTGGCGAGTGAGTCGTGAGGAAATATTGGCCCCGTTTATCTTCTCTGATGTGCTTGATTAGTCGTGTGATCCGGTGAGGCTCCAGGCCGAGTTCCACTTCATCGAACAGAGTGATATGACCTTCATCCAGTCCCATCTTCTGAATGCCGCACAAAAGCATGCGCCTGGACCCTAGTGTGCTGTCTTACAATTAAAGTCCCTCAAGCCTGCGAAACAATTGCCTGACGGGCTCGCTGTATCTTGTTCAAAATATCTTCCCCCTTGGCGTTCCAGACGTAGCGAGTCGGCTGCGCATTTCGCAGTGCCAGGAACGTGGTGATCGAGCTTTCCAGTTCGCGAACCGAACTGAAACTGCCGTCACGCAGGTACACCGTGATATCGCGAAAGAAGCGTTCAACCATGTTAATCCACGAACTGGAGGTCGGGGTGAAATGCATGTGAAAGCGTTTGTGCTTCTCAAGCCACTCCTTCACTTTTGGATGCTTGTGCGTGGCGTAGTTGTCGACGATCAAATGCAGCTGAAGATGCTTGGGCGTTTCTCG